>NZ_DAWDUX010000020.1:29329-39883 GCF_052346665.1 Collinsella sp. | reverse complement strand
TGCTGAAGTCCTATTTGAAATCTGTTCAGGTGAGCTCTGGAGGAATTTGGAGGAGGCGCTCGGATCGCTTTCTCCCCGGCTGCCTGTTTAGCAACATTTTCAATCTAATCGACTCTGATGATGAAGGTGATTTTGAATGGGAGCGACAAAGCGCCTCCTGGAATTATCATTACCAGGCAATGCGCAAGGAGGTGGATGTCGGGAAGCTATCTAAGGTATTTCGTTCATGGATTCAGCAGATTGACACTTCCGCTGCACACAGCGACGGTGTAATCGTCGATACCGATGACACTCGATATCTGACCTTCAACTATACAATGACGCTCGAAGAACGCCTTGGAATTGACCCTCGTAAAATACTTCACATCCATGGAAGCGCAGAAGACGAACAGCTAATATTCGGTCATTCTGGAGCATTAAGCGCCGAGCCCCTCGCCCCTCAAGCGTTTTACGAGCAAGACATGCTTGAAGAGCTGAGGATCAAGTTCATCCATCAAACAAAAAAGCCCGTTCACCTAATTCTGGCAAATTCGCTTTCCTGGCTTAAAGCCCTTTCAACTGTTCACGAGATCATTGTTGCAGGTTTCAGTTTCTCGCCTGTTGATCTCCCCTATATCCGAGAGATCAACTCGCGTTGAGCGAACGCATCTTGGAGTGAATTCTCGCAGAACCCAGATGCCGGAAGCAAGAATCCGATCGTCGCCCAAACAAAAGTAATTCCATATCCAGAATTCCAATAGCTACTACCTGCTAGTGGTATCCGACAACTGGGTCTCCATATGATACAAGCCATTCCAAGCAGAAGTGAAATATGGACCACGCCCAAGGGCGCTCTTTAGTATAAAGGGCAGGGAGGTCAATCACAGAGTCACTGGAAACAACGCAGGTTCTCCCTGAGATGCGTTGCTTTGGGGATGGGGTGCTTAATGGCAACCACACTCCCCTACTTTTCACGGGCGCACACCTGCACGCAGCGAGGCATCGCTTGGTCGATAGTTCATAATTGATACGTCTTCGCCGCCCATAGGGTGGTGCCCGTCCCAAGTAGGCGTCTTGCGACTTGAGCACATTGCAGAAAAAACAACCGAAAGGTAGGTTCAAATGACTGAAGCGTTCATCCCGACATTAATTAGCGGGGCACTTGCTATCATCACGGCTCTAATTGGCAAGCAGTTGGTATCTGATCCATTGCGTAATGTCAAAGCCAAGCTGGACGACGTCAATGACCTACCAGACAGTCCCCGGAAAGCAGATCTACAAAACGGGCTCGAAGCGACTGTTGTCTGGGCTGTAGAACATGGCAACACATTCTTCATAATCAGAGGATTCATAGTATGGGCAGCAGCGTCCCTCGCACTCTTCATTGCTGCCGGATCAATCACCATTCTCTCATACATAACAATCCAGGCAGACGCGGCAATCAGCATAGAATCAAACTTGGCTAGCCCACAGGTCGAGCTGTTCTTCCATCTAATATTGGAGCAAGTCCTATGGACTGCCCGGACAATGGCCATCCCTTTTCTCATCGGTGGAGCGGGCTTCATCCTAACCTCATTATTGCGCAAGCATCAAATTGAAAAGATTAGGAATAAAATGAAAGCCCAGACAGATAAGTAGGTCCCCAAGGAGAGTTAGCTTCGGATTCTATAGGTTCTACCGTCCAGTTAGACAAGTTTTCACAGCCTAACCCCCACTCATCAATGAGAACCACACTGCGACCTTCATAACCGTCTTAAAACCCACTTACTTAAACCCTTGATTCCGAACACGCCCAATCCTTCCACCTTAGATATCAGCTAATATATGAAGCAAGGAGGCATCTGATGATTGACTTCAGGAATCCATATACGCCTGGTGCTGGCATGATGCCCAAGTATCTTGCCGGCCGAAACACTGAACTTGAGAGTGCCGAGCAAAGGCTGCTCGCCATCAAAGCGGGCTACCCCGCTCGTTCGGTCGTGTACTACGGGCTACGAGGCGTGGGTAAAACCGTCGTCCTTAACGCCGTTGCGGAGCGGGCTGAAGATCAGGGGCTCCTCTCTAGACACATTGAGGTCACAGAGAAATCCGGGAGCTTCGTTCGTTCCCTTTCATATGCTTGTAGCGCGTTCGTCCTTAGTCTCAGCGCCAAGAAGACGCTTCAGAACAAGCTCGGTAAGCTGATATCGGTCATTCGGTCGTTCACAGCAACGTGGAATCCCTCTGACAACACCATCTCGTTTGAACTTGACGGTGAAGCTCTTTCCTCAGCCACAGCGGGAACGGGAAATCTCACTAACGACCTCACCGAGGTGATGGTGGAGCTTGGCCGTTATGCCCAAAAGGCCGATACGGCCATCTGCTTTTGCATCGATGAGATCCAGTATGCCTCAGAGGGGGAACTTGAGGCTCTGATCACCGCAGTCCACCGCATCAACCAGCTTGGACTGCCCGTCATTTTCTTCTGCGCTGGGCTTCCCAAGATTCTCAAGACTATGGGTGATGTCAAATCCTATACTGAACGCCTCTTTGAGTTCTCCAGAGTCGATTCGCTTGAAATCGACTCTGCGCGAAAAGCGATTATCGAGCCCGCTGCGGAGCTTCGCGTTGCATTTGAGCCCAAGGCCGTCGACGCCATCATTGAGCAAACGAATGGCTATCCCTACTTCATTCAAGAGATGTGTGCAACCATATGGGAGAACAGCTCTTCAAAGGTCATTACCGTCGATGATGTTGCATCCAATATCGCCACTACCAACGAACGCCTCGACAACGGCTTCTTCCGCGTTCGCTTCAATCGATGCACTCCGAGACAGCAAGAATTCCTGGTTGCAATGGTCCAATGCGGAGAGCTTCCCTGCACGATGGCAAACATTGCCGCAAACATGGGGATCTCACCGACGAACCGTATTTCGACTTTCAGGGCGCAGCTTATTGCCAAGGGCCTGATTTATGCAACTGGCTATGGCGAAGTCGACTTCACCGTCCCCAAGTTCGACGAGTTCATCAAGCGCACACTACCTGACAAATTCTAAGCTGGCGAGCAGCTGCCAGCTGGAACGACGTCGTCCTGTGGTAGAGCGTGAGTAGGAGCGCGTTTCGCTGAGTTTGGTAAGTGTTTCGATAAAGTTGGAAATCAAGGAGTCAATATCGATCGAGCAACTCCTCCGCGTTATCCAGCACGTACTCCCTCAAAAAAGGAACGGAGAACTCAACATATCCACGAACGGGACTTTGAATCACCTCGTGCTGTATGAGCGAACGCCGAAATGAGCTCGTGGCCTTCGGCTCCCTTCCCATCCTTTTCGCAACGTCGGCGGTCGAGGCGCGCTCGCCCTCTCGCGCCATCGCAACAAGGTACTCCATCGCCCCTTTGGTCAACTTGGAGATCGCGGGCTCATGGACCACTTCATGGAATCGCGTCATAGCGTTTTCCACACCGAGGCGCATATCTTCGTCGGAAACCTGCATCGAACTCGCGCGGTGCAAGTCCGCAAATCGCCAAACGTAATATCCGATCAGCTGGATCAAGTACGCGTAACCCTCGGTCGCATGCGCCATTATCTCAAGTTGATCATCGTCGAGAATCAAACCCGAGGCGGCGAACCCGTCCTTGAAGGACAGCTTCACCTCGATGAGACTGATAAAGTCAAGCTCCTCGCTTTGGGCGCGCCTTAAAAACGTCAGCGCCTTGCCGTTGATCAAATCCATAACCCCCATGGGGAGGCCGGCGAACACAAGCGAGATATTCTCCTTCTCCCTGATGAGGTGCTGGACCGAACCGGCGATGAGCTGCATGGCCTCAAGCGGCGCATCTTGGACCTCGTCGATAGTGACTACCAGCCCTTTCCCCTCGCCGCAACGACGCTTCATCAGCGCTCGTAGGTTCGGCCTCTTAACGCCCATCGACACTTCACCAGATGCTATCGCGGCATTGCCTGCGAGCGAGATTGAGTCAACGGAGGAATCTGGGCTCAATTCGTACATCAAGTCGTCCACCATGTTGACACCCGCAGTGATATTGACCACATTCCAGCCGATATCCTGAGCGCGGGCGCCCAGATCGGTGAGCAGAACGGTCTTTCCCGATCCTCTCGGCCCCGTCACCCTCATCAAGCGGGCCGGTGCGCCCGCGCCGCCCTCCAGCGCACCGACATAATCCAAGAAAACCTGATCGCGACCTATGATGCGCGGCGGCTCCGCCCCAGCGCTGGGCTTAAACGGATTGAAGAACTTCTTTGAACACGCCATGTAGCATCACCCATCCAGTCATATCCCTCAAATCGATTATATCGCTCAAATCGACGGAATCGACCGAATCGCTTTAATCGACAGCCGACGATGGGTCGACCTAGGCAACCTTACAGTTCGTGTAGGCTCCTCGGGTGCGATGTCTATCTCCCCGCGCCACGTCACAGCGCCGTACTCCACGCACACGGCAATGAAGGCGGTGGGTTCTCAAGTACTCTGAACACACCCTTGCCGAGTAGCGGCATGACGTCGTAAACCCCGCTTTTGCCATCCTCGAACGCTAGGGCGATGCGGTGCCCTGGAACCGCCCGACGATCTCCACACGATACAAAAGTGCGACTTCACGGTTGGGAATGCGCGGGGGGCGCAACGAGAGTGTATCGTTTGGCAGAGCGGTCTCATCGGTCGTCAGATAACCGGCGAGGTACAGCATACTCTTAAGGGCATCGCCTTTGAACTCCATCTCGGGAAACACGATGCCCAGGACGAACGGTGCCATCCCGATCGATATAGTTCAACATGCTCCCGGGGTTATACACGTCTCCGTCGTCGAATCTGTAGCCGCCATACCACCGCTTGGCAGTTTCATGCTTTCCAGATGCCCCATACAGGACAAAAATGCGGCAAACCCACCGTCCTGATTATCCGCTCAGCACATCTACGCGCCTGCATGCCCCCTCAACCATCTTGCCTGCCATTTCCTTTGCCTCTGGGAAGCCCTCGTCAGCCAAGCCAGAAGCAGCGCTCAAACGCCTCCCTCATCGGACCCTCTGGAATCAGACCATCGAAAAACGCCCGGGTGCTTTGGAGGGGGAACGATTCACCGACAAGAGGCAAGCTCCTAGAGATGGCTGTCGCGTTAGGCGTGGCGAGATATCCAGAATCGTACGAGAACCTCGGACCGTTACTCTTGGAATCTGCAATGCTCCCCACCAGCTCGTAAGAGCCATGGTATTCCCTGAAAACGTTTAGTCTACGCATTGCGCCCCCTCACCTTCAGATGAATATCCACTCCGAGAAATTCAGCGTAATCGAGAACCACGCCCAACTGAGCGGTGCGCTTTCCGCGCTCTATCTCTCCGATTACACGCGCGGAGTGACCGCAGTACTTGCTGGCGGTTTCTTGAGTAAAACCGAGCTCTTTCCTGCGCCTTTTCAACGCGTCTCCCAGCAAGTCGACCGTAGGCGTCCTCTCCTCGGACAGAGGCCGCTCGTACTCGCCGAGGCGAACCCCCACGCCACGGGGGATTGCCGACCTTTTCCTGACCGCCATGTTCCGCTCCGCTCATTTCCGCAACTGACAACTCGATTTCGTACCGAACGGGATTAAATTCTACCATCTCCTAATGTCTTACCGCTCGGTAAGCTATTGAAACATCAGACAATTTCTTACCGCTCGGTATGAGTGTGATCATATCGAGGAACTCGCTTAAATCGGCAGCATGGCATGCAATCGATAGCACCTCGCAGTCCACGCGTCTTACGTCACCCCGCCCCGTGCAGATACGGTGCGGCACGGGACCCCATGGTAAGATGTCATTTCGTTAGACAAACCTCTACGCCCTAGGAGCACTGCTCGTGGCCGATAACTCTACCGACACGGCTGCCATCCAGCCGTATGCCAAGAACGAAACAGAGAAGAACCGCTTCATCCTCAAGCAGCTCGTCACCAAGGACTTCAAGCTCAAGTACCGTCGCAGCGTGCTGGGCGTCGTCTGGTCGGTGCTGAATCCCCTGCTCATGATGGTCGTAATGAGCATCGTGTTCTCGTTCCTGTTCAGCAACGGCATCGAGAACTTCCCGCTCTACCTCATCTTGGGCAACATCACGTTCTCGTTCATGTCCGACTCCACCAGCGCCGCGCTCACGTCGTTCCTCGACGCCGCACCGCTGCTCAAAAAAGTCAAGATCTCGCGCTTCGTGTTCCCCGTGCAAAAGGTCCTCTTCGCGCTCGTGAACTTCGCCTTCTCGCTCGTCGCGGTCGCGCTCGTCATGCTGTGGTTCCGCGTCGTCCCCACTTGGCACCTCATCTGGCTGCCCGTGTGCCTGGGTCTCCTCATCATCTTCTGCATCGGCATCGGCCTCATCATCGGCTCGCTCGCCGTGTTCTTCCGCGACGTCATCCACCTGTGGAGCGTCATCCTCACCGCATGGACCTACCTCACGCCCCTGTTCTGGGACTTCCAGCTGCTCATCGACAAGGGTGCCCCCTTGTGGGTTATCGGCATCGTCAAGGCGAACCCCATGTACGGCTTTGTGACCTTCATGCGCGACATCTTCCTGTGGAATCAGAGCCCCTCGCTCGAGATTCTCGCGCTCTGTGCCGTCTGGGCTGTCGTCATGCTCGCCATCGGCATCCTCGTCTTCCGCAAATCCCAGCACAAGTTCATCCTCTACGTCTAAGGACACATCAATGGCAACCACCGCATCTTCCGAATACGCCATCGAGGTCAACGACGTCACGATGATCTTCAACATGGCGTCCGAGCAGCTCAACAGCCTCAAGGAGTACTTCATCAAGCTCATGAAGCACGAGCTGTTCTTCAACGAGTTCCGCGCGCTCAAGAACGTCTCGTTCAAGGTGCGCCCCGGCGAGGTCGTGGGCCTGGTGGGAACCAACGGCTCGGGCAAGTCCACCATGCTCAAGGTGATCGCCGGCGTGCTCGAGGCCAGCGAGGGCGAGTGCATCGTCCGCGGCAACATCGCGCCGCTCATCGAGCTGGGCGCGGGCTTCGACCTCGAGCTCACCGCGCGCGAGAACATCTACCTCAACGGCGCGCTGCTCGGCTACACCAAGGAGTTCCTTGATGCGCACTTCCAGGAGATCATCGACTTCGCCGAGCTTCCCGACTTCGTGGACATGCCCATGAAGAACTTCTCCTCCGGCATGGTCGCGCGCATCGCCTTCGCCATCGCAACCATCACCGAGCCCGACATCCTCATCGTGGACGAGACGCTCTCCGTCGGCGACGTATTCTTCCAGGAGAAGTGCGAGCGCCGCATCCAGCACTTCATCGAGGACGGCAACGTCACCGTGCTTTTCGTGAGCCACTCCATGGACCAGGTGGAGCGCATCTGCCAGCGCGCCGTGTGGATCGAGAAGGGCGACTTACGCATGGACGGACCCGTGGACGAGGTCTGCAAGGCGTATCGCGCGCAGTTCGCGTAGGCTGTGAATGAAAGACAAGCGCAGTCACACTTAAACTACTGGCCAAGCTTCTCCGTAAACCTTAGGTACTGAATCGCTTGCATCTGCGCAATCGTCTCACGATAGGGGCTCTCGACGCCGAGCTCATACCTCAATCCATCGGCTCCAATATAGCCCAGCAGGTTGATTGCCCCCACGCTTTGCCCCAAGACAAGATCTGCCTTCTGACGATCAGTCAGGGGTGCACCAAGTGCGTAGAGAACCTGCGCGGCAAGTTGCGATGAGCTCGTCGTCCGAACTTGACCGAACCCCGTGCCGGCAACCTCGTAATTCGTCCAAACCATATACGTCGATTCATGCTTCTTGAACTCTCGGTCAAGCTGAGCCGCATCGGCATACAGGGAATCCGCCAAGGTACCAGCGAGCCCCGGTTGGTGGTCGCCAAAAAACACCAGCGCAACAGGGTGACCGATGCCCTTCAATCTCTCGATGAACTGCGCCAGATCCTGATCTGACCTATTGATGCAGGCCAGATACACACCGAGCTCAGACAAGACCGCCGAGTCGTTAACACCCGTAACATCCAGGTTAACCACATCCTCGGCAGGCACGCTCCCCTCGCCGTAACCACTGTGGTTCTGCATAGTGACATCGAAGATGAACTGCGGCGCGGCATCCTGCTCGAGCAGCTCGAGAATCTTGTCGTACGTAGACGCGTCCGTCGCGCCGGAATGGTACACGGGCGCGGACTCAAAATCCTCAATAGAGAGGAACCGGTCAAAACCAAGCTGCTCATACACGGAAGAACGTTTCCAGTTAACTGCGCTCTGCGGATGCATGGCGACCGTGCCGTATCCCAGCTGCTTAAACTGCTTGACTAGGCTATCGGACTCGCTCAAATCATAGAGCTGATACGGGTATTTCCCCGTGCCAATGAACGCCATCGAATTCCCCGTAAGAAATTCGAACTCCGAATTTGCCGTACCACCGCCCATAACCGACACCATGAGTGTGCCGCGCTGGAGCGTCCCCTCGAGCGAATTGTAGAATTGAGGTCCTCCATAGCCCGCATCACGCACTGCATCGTATATCGACAGGTCGGAGAACGTCTCGTTCATGACAGCGATGACGGTAGGCCTGATCTCGTTGAACTGAGCCTCCGCCGCAAGGCGCTCGGGCGTGGAACCCATGGTGGCATTGAATTCGTCTTCGAGCTGATAAAGCAAGTCCGTCGCCTGTTGCCCATCATATCCTTCCGGTTCGGGAATCTTCAGATCCTGGGCGACCTCAATGAACGCGGGGACGAATCCGAGCGTTTGATACGTATTAATGGGCATAAATCGGTCGTACCCAAAAACAATTATCTCCTCAAGTTTCACCCTGTTGAACAACCCGCCCAGGATGGCAAACAGAACCACGCCCACCAGCGTGCTCGCGCCCGCAGTGACTGCGCGCGCTCTGCGAGAAAAGCTCCTATAGTCCGGTTTAAGAAGGGACAGGCTGCAAGCGCATACGGCGGTCGCACACAGGGCCACAACCATCTTGGGAGTAAGCACGTAGTTATAACCGGAGGCAACCGCACCAGCCGTCTTAAGCGAGAGCAGATCCGTGGGCATGATGGGAGTACCCTTGAACATCACCACGAAATGCTGGGCGATGCCAAATCCCAAAGCGCACAGGGGGACAAACGCCATAAGGGCTCCCCCTCGCTGACCCAGGAAATACAGGGCCGTAGAAACAACGGCAAACAGTGAAACGGTAACGGCGAAAAATTGCAGCTGAATCGACCCGCTCGAATCCAACCAGACGTAATCAATCATCCATGCGGAAAGGATGGACACAAATGCGATAACACAGACGATGGCGACGGCACGTAGGGCAACCCGCAGTTTGATGGGAAGTTCCGCCATGCCGTCCGAAATGCGATTTCGCGTGAGCGTGATAGTGCCGCACAAAAACAACGCCACCGCACAAGCGCCAAGGTCGAGGATTCCAGCCTCGGCGTCTATGCCACCGAGCAAGCAAAAAATGCTAACAACGAGCAAGAGTGCCACATAGAACATCGACCACATGATGTCTCCAAGAGGCAAGCGGCGGCATTGCCTCCACATGCTCACGGCATGGAAAACTGCCAATGCGGTCAGGGCAAGCGCAGAGACGAAAAGCGGTGTAGAATACGCCGCAGGAGCAAACTCGGGCATGTAACGATCCGTTCAAGACAAGGTAAGGAGACGGTAAACATCATCCTAACACGGGAGCGCGTAGCCACAACATTGCCCGGCACCATCGGTGCGCGCGATAGCGGCATCAATTCGCGCCGATGCCGCCACTAGCACCTACAGTTCAATCTCCACCTTAATCTCCGGCACGGTGGCGAGCTCGTCGAGGGTCACGCCGTCCACGTAGGCGTCGATGGTCTCCTCGAGGCCGGTCCAGAACTTCACCGTCGAGCACAAATCGCTGCGGCCGCACGTCCCGTCGAGCCCCTCGCACGCCACGGTAGAGCGCTCCCCTTCCGCAGCGCGCAAGATATCACCTGCGCTGATCTCGCCCATTGGCTTGGCCAGCACGTACCCGCCGCCCTTGCCGCGCACGCTCTTGAGCAGACCCGCCTTCATGAGCGGGCGCACCAGCTGCTCCAAGTACTTGAGCGAGATGACCTCCCGCTCGGCGACCTCGCGCAGCGACACCTTAGTCTGGGGACGCGAGGCGCTCGCGAGGGGTCGTGCGGGGGCATCAAGGGCCAACGACCCTGAGCGCGACCCATTCCCTGGTGCAGGGGCGTCATCACCAACGGCACTTCCCGCAACGGGATCCCCGCCGATCGCGGCAATGTATATCATCAGCTTGAGCGCGTAGCGGCCCTTTGAGGAAATGAGCATGGGCGAACCCCCTTGCGGTAAACCATGTGAAACAGCGAGCCTGGTCTCGAAACGTCTGCATATTCTCGCAGAAATCGGCTATCATCGTATCGTTAATCCGAGTGAACTTCTAGAGTTTAGCGCGGATCGCACATCGCCCGTGCACCTCGAAAGGATTTCTTATGAGCGCAACACCCCTGCTCAGCATCACCGGCCTCACCGCCTCGGTGGACGAGAAGACCATTCTCCACGGCATCGACCTCGATGTCGCCGCCGGCGAGACCCACGTCCTCATGGGCCCCAACGGCGCGGGCA
>NZ_DAWDUX010000020.1:23954-29319 GCF_052346665.1 Collinsella sp. | reverse complement strand
GCGCGGGCAAGTCCACCATGGGCCACGTGATCATGGGCGACCCGGTCTACACCGTGAACGAGGGCACCATCACCTTCGACGGTCAAGACATCACCGACCTCTCCCCCGACAAGCGCTCCCGCGCAGGTCTGTTCCTCTCCTTCCAGGCACCCGTCGAGATCCCCGGCGTGCCACTCTCAAGCTTCCTGCGCGCGAGCATCGCCGGGCGCCCCGGCCTCGAGATGAAGGGCAAGGAGTTCCGGCGCCGCGTGAAGGAGCTCGCCGCCGAGCTCGACATGGACACCGCCTACCTCAACCGCGAGCTGGGCGTGGGCTTCTCCGGCGGTGAGAAGAAGAAGGTCGAGATGCTTCAGCTTCTACTCCTCCAGCCCAAACTCGCCATCCTCGACGAGACCGACTCCGGCCTCGACGTCGACGCCCTCGGCGTGGTGTCCCGCGGCATGGACGCGTACCGCCGCTCCACCGACGGCTCGCTTGTCATCATCACCCACAACACGCGCATCCTCGAGCACCTCGAGGTCGACCGCGTCCACGTCATGGTGAACGGCCGCATCGTGCGCGAGGACGACGCCTCGCTCATCCCGTGGATCGACGCCAACGGCTTCGACTCCTTTGAGCGCGAAGCAGCCGAGCAGCTCGCCGCGGGCGAGTCCCGCTAGGAGGCCGCAGTCATGGCTAAGAACCGAACCGAGGTCGCGGACATCGACCGCAGCCTCTATGACTTCTCATACGGTGAAGAGGGCTTTGAGCGCCTCGACGCCGGCCTCACGCCCGACATCGTCCGCGAGATCTCCGAGCGCAAGAACGAGCCCGCCTGGATGCTCGAGCGCCGCCTCAAATCCCTCGAGATCTACCACAACACGCCCAACCCCACCTGGGGCCCGGGCATCGACGGCCTCGACATGGACCACATCGTCACGTACGTGAAGCCCAACACCGACCAAAAGGCCGACTGGGACTCCGTACCCGACGACATCAAAAATACCTTCGAGCGCCTGGGCATCCCCGAGGCCGAGCGCAGCTATCTCGCCGGCGTGGGCGCCCAGTACGACTCCGAGCTCGTCTACCACAACATGCAGGACACCGCCTCCAAGATGGGCATCGTCTACTCGGGTATCGAGGAGGCACTCCACGAGCCCAAGTGGGAGGCGATCATCCGCGAGAAGTTCATGACGCTCATCCCGCCCACCGACCACAAGTTCGCGGCGCTGCACGGCGCCGTGTGGTCTGGCGGCTCGTTCGTCTACGTACCGAAGGGCGTCAAGCTCGACTTCCCGCTGCAGAGCTACTTCCGCCTGAACGCCGCGGGCGCGGGTCAGTTCGAGCACACGCTCATCATCGTCGAGGACGACGCCGACCTGCACTTCATCGAGGGTTGCTCGGCACCCAAGTACAACGTGGCGAACCTCCACGCGGGCGCCGTAGAGCTCTTCGTGGGCAAACGCGCGCACCTGCGCTATTCGACCATCGAGAACTGGTCGAAGAACATGTACAACCTCAACACCAAGCGCGCCCGCTGCGAGGAGGAGGGCGAGATCGAGTGGATCTCGGGCTCCTTTGGCAGCCACGTGGGCTACCTCTACCCCATGAGCGTGCTCGCGGGCCGCAAGAGCCGCTCGAGCTTCACCGGCATCACCTTCGCGGGCGCCGGCCAGAACCTCGACACCGGCTGCAAGGTCGTGCTCGGCGCGCCCGACACCACCGCCACGGTCGAGACCAAGTCCATCTCCAAGGGCGGAGGCATCTCCACGTTCCGCAGCTCCATCGTCGCCACCCCGGCCGCCGAGGGCTCTGCGGCGAGTGTGTCGTGCCAGTCGCTCATGCTCGACGACATCTCGCGCTCCGACACCATCCCCGCGATGGACATCCGCGCCAAGAACGTGGACATCGGCCATGAGGCGACGATTGGTCGCATCGGCGACGATAAGGTGTTCTACCTCATGAGCCGCGGCATGTCCGAGGAAGAGGCGCGCACCATGATCGTGAACGGCTTCGCCAATCCCGTTTCCAAGGAGCTCCCGCTCGAGTACGCAGTCGAGATGAACAACCTGATCAAGCTCGAGATGGAAGGGGCTATCGGATAATGAAGATGGACGGTATGACCATTCGCCATGCAAGTGCGATGCCTGCTCCAACTTGGAGCTGGCTCAAGATGAACGACGTCACCGTGAAGATCCCCGATGGCCTGGAACGCACATGCCAGGTCGAAATCGAGGCAGGCGACACCCTGGACAACACCACGAGTTTTGAAAGCGCCATCGCTCGCCTGCAGGAGCGCCTCGACGCCGAACGCAGCGACGCCCGTGCAGATTCCCGCGCCATCTGCGTTGCCGCCACGCGCAAGGACAAGGGCGCCGAGGACCTCGATGTCCCCGCCCTTTCCTCCTACGAGAAGCGCGCCGCCCTCTCCGAGATGGCCGGTGATGTCGCCGCCGACTTTGAGACTGGCATCGGCATCAACGCCCGCGCCTATCTGAACTTCCTCGCCGGCGGAACCGCGGTCCTCGCAGCCGAGGCTGGTGAGACCGAGCAGGCGAACATCCGTGTTACTGCTGAGAATGGCACTGCATCGGGTGCCAGCGTTGACATCATCGCCGAGGACGGTGCCACCTTCGCCGTGACCATCTCCCTCGATTCCACCGCCGAGCAGCCAACCTTCATGGGCTCCACTCTGCGTGTGTTCGCCGGACGCGGCGCCCGCGTCGACCTCACGGTCTATGTCACCGCCAGCGATGCCGTCACGCTCATGGAGGATTCCGGCTTCGTGCTCGACGAGGACGCGCGCGTGACCGTCCGTCATGTGGTCCTCGCAGGCGGCTTCACCGCCACAGGCCTCGCAGCCGACCTCCGGGGCGACCGCTCCCGCATCGACGTCGAGACGAGCTATCTCGCCGCTGGTACCGAACAGCGCGACTTCAACTACGTAATCCGCCATCGCGGTCGCAAGACGCTCTCCAACATGGACGCAAACGGCGTGCTCACCGGCTCGTCCAAGAAATGCCTACGTGGCACCATCGACCTCATCCACGGGGCAAAGGGAGCCGAGGGCGCCGAGCGCGAGACGGTCCTGTTGGCAAACCATGGCGTGGACAACAAGACCATTCCCACCATCTTATGCGATGAGGACGACGTCGCGGGCAACCACGGTGCCACCATCGGCCATGTGCGTCCCGAGCAGCTTTTCTACGCCGCATGTCGCGGCCTTTCCCAAGAGCAGACGGAGGCCCTGTTCCTCTCCGCCAAACTTGAGGACGCCGCTCTACGCGCGCCCAATGACGCGATTCGCGCCCATGTCGTCCGCCTGGGCAACCAGATCGTCCCGGATTTTGAGGAGGAGATCGCGTGATCGACACCGACAACGTGACCTGCGACACCTGCACCGCACCTTCCAGTTTCGTATTCGATGCCTCTGATGAGGTAAGTCGCGGATGGCCCCGCGTCGACATCGGGCTCAATCCGTATAAAAGCT
Source organism: Collinsella sp. (assembly GCF_052346665.1). Taxonomy (NCBI): domain Bacteria; kingdom Bacillati; phylum Actinomycetota; class Coriobacteriia; order Coriobacteriales; family Coriobacteriaceae; genus Collinsella; species Collinsella sp. The sequence goes on along the minus strand of NZ_DAWDUX010000020.1, from coordinate 25,850 downwards.
CCTTCCCGCTCCTCGCCCAGCGAGAGGACATCGCCTTTTTGGACAGCGGCGCCACCGCGCAACGCCCTGCATGCGTTCTCGAAGCTCAAAGGAGCTTCTATGAAACGATGAACGCCAATCCCCTGCGCGGTCTGTACTCGCTCTCCGTTGAGGCGACCGAGGCCATCGCACGCGTACGCGCCCAGATCGCCGAGCTCTTGGGCGCGGTAGACGAGCGAGGTCGCGCCCGCGCCAACGAGGTGGTGTTCTGCCGCAACACGAGCGAGGCGCTGAACATTGTTGCCAAGGGCTTCGCGCCCCACGTGCTCAAGCCCGGTGACGAGGTCGCCATCACCATCATGGAGCACCACTCCAACCTGATTCCGTGGCAGCAGGCGTGCCGCGCCGCAGGTGCGAAGCTCATCTACCTCTACCCCACCAAAACCGGTCGGATCACCGACGAGGAGATCGCTGCCAAGATCGGGCCTGCGACCAAAATCGTCGCCGCCGCGCACGTCTCCAATGTCCTGGGCGTGGAAAATCCCATCGCCAAACTCGCCGCGGCCGCTCATGCAAACGGAGCCTACATGGTGGTCGACGCCGCCCAATCCATCCCGCACATGCGCGTCGACGTGAACGAGCTCGGCGCCGACTTCCTCGCCTTCTCCGCACATAAGGCACTTGGCCCCATGGGCGTGGGAGTGCTGTGGGGACGTGCGGAGCTGCTCGACCAAACCGACCCCGTCCTCACCGGCGGCGAGATGATCGACTCCGTCACCGAGCAGGGCGCCGTCTGGGCCCCCGTGCCCGAGAAGTTCGAGGCCGGCACACAGGACGCTGCTGGCATTTACGCCACCGGAGTGGCGCTGGACTACCTCGTGAACAAGGTCGGCTACGACGCCATTGCCGAGCGTGAGCACGCACTCGTCCATTACGCCATGAGTCGCATGGTCGAGCTTCCCTTCGTTGACATCATCGGGTCCATCTACTGGGACCAGCACCATGGGGCCGTTAGTTTCAACATCCGCGGCATCCATCCGCACGACGTCGCGAGCATCATGGACATGGACGGCGCGTGCATCCGCGCAGGGCACCACTGCGCCCAGCCGCTCCTCACCTGGCTCGGCGTGGAGAACCTCGCCTGCTGCCGCGCCAGCCTTGCCTTCTATAACGACAAGTACGACATCGACCGCTTCATCGACTCCCTCAACCACGTCTGGAGTGTCTTCAATGGGTAACATCTACCGTTCCGCATCCTTCATGGAACACAGCTCGCACCCCGATTACAAGTACGAGATGGACGCCCCCACGCACACGCATGACGGCATCAACCCCAGCTGCGGCGATGAGCTCACGCTTTCCCTACGCGTGGAGAACGGAGTCATTGAAGAGGCCGCCTTCACCGGGCACGGCTGCGCGATCTCGCAGGCGTCAGCGGATATCATGGCAGACCTCATCACGGGCGAGACGGTTGAGGAGGCCAAGCGCCTCTCCGGGCTTTTCTTGGCGATGATCCGCGGCGAGGAGCTCACCGAGGACGACTTTGACGACCTCGACGAGGCGGCCCAACTCAAGGACATCTCGCACATGCCCGCGCGCGTCAAGTGTGCCGAGCTCGCCTGGCGCACGCTCGACGGCATACTCAGCGCGTAACCTTCTTGTGTATCAGCTCATGCCCGGCGCGGCGCCGTGACAGACGGGTACACTGTGTACACGGTCGCGACGGCGCGGCCACGATGTACCCACGGAGGCACGGATGACGTCACAGACCGATCGCGAACAGGAGCGCTCAACGGCGTCCGTAACGCCCGGAGCAACCGAGCAGCAGCGTGAACGCCGCGCCCCCAAAATCGCAGTTGGAGACGTCTCCGCCGTCCAGGACCGCAAGGCCGACAGCACCTCCATGAAGCAGGTGCG
>NZ_DAWDUX010000020.1:21984-23944 GCF_052346665.1 Collinsella sp. | reverse complement strand
TTCATCTTCCTTGCGTTCATTGGTGTCGCCTACGCCGCCTACCTCGTCATGAGCGGACAACTCGATGACTTTATCCGCGCGCTCATCGGCGTCAATCCCAAATGGATCATCGCGGGCGTCGCGTGCTTTCTGTGCTATTACGTTTTCGGCATCCTGGCCTACGCTGCCATCGTCGTCATCGACCACGACTCCCCCGTCGGATTCCGCGACCTCATGAGCGTAGAGGCATCCGGCGTCTTTTTCATGCGTCTCACCCCGGGCGGCGCGGGCGTCATCCCGTCGCAAATCTACCGCCTCACGCGCGCGGGCCTCTCCCTGGCCGATGCTTCTGCCCTGCAATTCGTACGCTTCACCCTCTATGAGGCGGGTGAGGGCATCTTCGCCGCCATCATGTTGCTCTTTTGCGGCAACTACTTTTTAGAGACCTTCGCCGACATCAAGATCATCGGGCTCGATGTTGTCTGGATCGGCATTTTCATGTTCGGATACAAGTTCATCCAGGTCGGCGGCGTGCTGTTACTCTGCCTGTTGCCCGGACCGATCAAAAAACTCGGATCACTCGGTCTCAAAATCGGGCGCACGCTGCACATCCTCAACCAAGAGCGCTATGAGCGCTACCTCGACTTCCTCACCACGCAGGTCACCACGTTTTCACAGGCTTTCCGCTCTGCAGCATCCAACTGGCATGTGCTCCCCATCGTAGAGCTCCTTACCCTGATCCAACTCGGCTGCATGTATGCGCTGCCCTATTTCGTTCTGCGCTCGTTTGGCCTCGAGGCCGACCTGCTGGTCTGCCTCGCCTCCGGCTCCATGGTCGAGCTGCTCGTTAACGCTATTCCGCTGCCAGGTGGAGCAGGCGGCGCCGAAGTCGGCTTTACCTACCTGTTTGGCAATATGTTCGGATGGCATCTGTCTGCAGGTCTCGTCATATGGCGCTCCATCGAGTATCTGCTGCCCGTCGTCATCGCCGCCCCCTGCATGGGTATGCGTTCCACTACAGGAGAGAGCATCTACAACCGCTGGAGCCGCCGCGCGCATAACGCCCATCATGTGGCACATGGTGACTGGGGTGGCGTCAAACGGCCGGCGGGCGTCAAGTTCAGGCCAACGGACAAGCGAACAAGCACGCCGACGCGCGTCAACGCCGCGCGCAAGTCCGACGGTGTCACCTTCAAGGTTCCCGCAAAACGCGCGAACAAGGAGGCGCGCGCGCACGAAGACGGCTCCACATCGGGCACCTGCAAAGATCGCAACGCATAGCGTCCCCCGTTGGCGCGGCCCCTCGGACATGATCACTCCTGCCACGCTTCGCCCATATTAAAGCGTTTCAACTTACCTTCTCCCTCGCAGGCGACCCAACTCGGGTTAAAATAAAGCTGCATGTCAGGTTTGCCCGGTCCATCGGAATCAAAACCGTGCGTCCGGCAGCGACTACGAAAGAGAGGAGAGGCATGCAGTACTCACAGGAAGTGGAGAACATGTGCCCCGTCGCCAAGGGCGCATACCACGGCCCCGCGCCCATCCCGGAGGAGGGCCAGTGGGTCCAGGCCAAGGAGATCAAGGACATCTCCGGCCTCACGCACGGTGTTGGCTGGTGCGCCCCGCAGCAGGGTGCGTGCAAGCTCACGCTTAACGTCAAGGAGGGCATCATCGAGGAGGCCCTCGTCGAGACCATCGGCTGCTCGGGCATGACCCACTCCGCCGCCATGGCTTCCGAGATCCTCCCCGGCAAGACCATCCTCGAGGCCCTCAACACCGACCTCGTCTGCGACGCCATCAACGTGGCCATGCGCGAGATCTTCCTGCAGATCGTCTACGGCCGCAGCCAGACCGCGTTCTCCGAGGGCGGCCTGCCCGTGGGCGCCTCCCTCGACGACCTCGGCAAGGGCCTGCGCTCCCAGGTCGGCACCATGTTCGGCACCAAGGCCAAGGGCGCTCGCTACCTCGAGCTCGCCCAGGG
>NZ_DAWDUX010000020.1:18601-21974 GCF_052346665.1 Collinsella sp. | reverse complement strand
ACCCGCATGGCCCTCAACGCCAACAACGAGATCATCGCGTTCGAGTTCATGAACCTCGGCAAGTTCACCGACGCCCTCAAGGCCGGCAAGACCCCCGAGGAGGCCATCGCCGGCGCCATGGGCCACTACGGCCAGTGGGAGAACGCCGCCAAGTACATCGACCCGCGCACCGACGAGGAGACCCACACGGTCGCCAACGTCTTCCCGGTTCACGAGTAGAAAGGGAGGGATAGAACATGGCTGTTACTTTCGAAGGTTACGAGCGCCGCGTTGAGAAGATCAACGCCTGCCTCGCCGAGAACGGCATCGCCTCCCTCGAGGAAGCCGAGCAGATCTGCCTCGACAAGGGCGTAAACGCCCGCGAGATCGTGCACGACACCCAGTCCATCGCATTCCAGAACGCCGAGTGGGCCTACACCCTTGGCTGCGCGCTGGCCATCAAGAAGGGCGCCAAGAGCGCTTCTGAGGCTGCCGCCATCATCGGTGAGGGCATCCAGGCCTTCACCGTTCCGGGCTCCGTCGCCGAGGGTCTGGGCCACGGTAACCTGGGCGCCATGCTCCTGTCCGACGACACCGAGTGCTTCGCATTCCTCGCCGGTCACGAGTCCTTCGCCGCCGCTGAGGGCGCCATCAAGCTGGCCCTCAACGCCAACAAGGCCCGCAAGACGCCGCTTCGCGTCATCCTGAATGGCCTGGGCAAGGACGCCGCCCAGATCATCGCCCGCATCAACGGCTTCACCTATGTGAAGACCCAGTTCGATTACTTCACGGGTGAGCTCAAGGTCGTCGAGACCATCCCCTACTCCGATGGTCCCCGTGCCGCCGTCAACTGCTACGGCGCCGACGACGTCCGCGAGGGCGTTGCCATCATGTGGCACGAGAACGTGGACATCTCCATCACCGGTAACTCCACCAACCCCACGCGCTTCCAGCACCCCACCGCGGGCACCTACAAGAAGGAGCGCCTCGAGGCCGGCAAGAAGTACTTCTCCGTGGCCTCCGGTGGCGGTACCGGCCGCACCCTGCACCCGGACAACATGGGCGCCGGCCCTGCCTCCTACGGCATGACCGACACCATGGGCCGTATGCACTCCGACGCCCAGTTCGCCGGCTCCTCCTCCGTGCCCGCGCACGTCGACATGATGGGCCTCATCGGCATGGGCAACAACCCCATGGTCGGTGCCACCGTCGCCTGCGCCGTCGCCGTGAACGCCGCTATCAACGAGTAGCATTCGCGCCGCGCGAGACGCACGCCAACGACTCGGCAATACGGGCCGTCACCTTCGGGTGGCGGCCCTTTTTCTTGGAGAGGATTCCAGGTGGAGGATGGAGGGTGGACAGGCGGACACGGCAACGGGCGCACCCGCCGATGTACGCGCGCGACAGCCCTCAGGCGCACGAGAGGCGCGTACGCATATATCTAAAATTCAGACGATCTCATGCAATATCCGACTAGATGACTCGTATGACAAACCGTCCGCGCAATAGCATCTGCCGCGTACCGACCCGCGCGTCCGAACGATACCGCGACCACGTACCCTAGTGAACGGCGCATCATCGGCCAATCCGCAGATAGGAGAACCCCATGGAACTCAAATGCGATGTCCTCGTCATCGGAGGCGGCATTGCAGGCATCAGCGCCGCAATCGAAGCCGCATCCCATGGCGCATCGGTGGCACTCGCCTGCGCCGGACCGCTATTCGGAGGATCGAGCTTCTACCCGGGCACATGGGGGCTCGGCCTCATCGGACCCGAATCCGATACCGACGAGGCGGATCTGATCGCATCCATCTTACGCGTTGGCTGCGGTGTCGCCGATGAGAGGCTCGTGGAGACGTTCGTACGGGGTATTCACCCGTCGATCGTCTGGCTCGAAGATGAGCTTGGCGTGAGGCTCAAACGTCCGGAGAGCGCCGAAAGCGCCCTTGAATCAACCTTTATACCCTGCTTCGACCATAAACACCGTTTGTGGCGTGGCATCACACGAAAGGAGTTCGAGGCTGCCGCAAAGCGCGCGTTCGAGGAACTCGGCATAGATGTCCTCGAACGATGCGAGCTGATGCGCCTCACCCGCGGCGAAGACGGAACGAGGGCGATTGTTGGTGCCATCCTCTACGACCGAAGGGCCCAGGAACTCTTCGGATGCATCGCCAACGCCGTCGTCCTCTCGACAGGTGGAACCGGAGGCCTATTCGAGCGAAGCCTCACCTCCCAAGACGTCCTAAGCTCCGCCCAGGGCATCGCCATGGATGCTGGCTGCTCCCTCGTCAACATTGAATTCATACAGATGATGCCCGGCTTGGTCTACCCCGCCCGCGGCATCGTCTTCAATGAGAAGACGTTTCGCTACGCCATGTTCGAGGACGAGAACAAACTGCTGCCCAGGGAGCCAGAGGACCTCGGCGCGCTCCTTGAGATGCGCTCCGGGCACGGACCCTTCACCTGCCGTCTTGACGACGCACTCGTGGACATGGCGATTGACGCTGCTGGCGACGAGGGGCTTTCTGTTCGCTATCGATTCCCGCATGAGGGAGCCCCCGAATTTGTGAGGACATTCGCCCAATGGATACAAGACGAGCTGGGCATCACTCCCGCGGATAACCTGCGCGTCGCCATGTACGCACACGCGGCAAACGGTGGGATACAGATCGATGAATGTGCCCAGACCGGCGTGCCCGGTCTCTATGCCTGCGGTGAGGTGACGGGAGGCATGCACGGGGCCGATCGCATTGGAGGGCTCTCGAGCGCCAATGGACTCGTGTTTGGAAGGATTGCCGGCACACAGGCAGCGAAGGCAGCTCAGCGCGTGAAATCCGGTGCCGCGATACGTCATGTCGCGACACGCGCCCTCGAGCTGGCGCTTCAAGACATCCGCATGACGGAAGTGCCCCTGGACGACATGGATGCTTCCCGCATTGCGGGGGACATGAAGCGCACGATGAGCGCGCACGCCATGATCCAGCGCACCGAGGCAGGTCTCGCAGATGCGCTGCGGGATATCGAGCAGTTACAGCGTGAGGCGCGTTTCCACGGAGCATGCCGCGACTGCGTCATCCCCCGTGACGCCTCACTCGCACGGGGAATTCGCATTTCCTCGCAGCTCAAGCTCGCTCACGCCATGCTAAGCGCCATGCGCGAACGACGTGAGAGCCTTGGGTCCCACTATCGACCCGATTATCCACCGCACATGCATCATCCGCGTGCCTGATCAACGTTGCTGCATCCCCCGGATTCAATGGGATGTAGCCGAACGCAATCGATTTGAGGAGCTAGAACACGCACATAAAGAAAAACTCCCTTGCGGGAGCATACATTCAATGGTGGGCGATCAGGGATTCGAACCCTGGACCTTGGGATTAAGAGTCCCCTGCTC
>NZ_DAWDUX010000020.1:14883-18501 GCF_052346665.1 Collinsella sp. | reverse complement strand
ACCCTGGACCTTGGGATTAAGAGTCCCCTGCTCTAGCCAGCTGAGCTAATCGCCCTTTGCATCTGCCATGTGAAAGGGAATGGGGTGGGTAAAGGGACTCGAACCCTCGACCTACGGGACCACAACCCGTCGCTCTAGCCAACTGAGCTACACCCACCATGTCTGTCACACAGCGAAGAGTATTATGCACGCTCATGGCGTTCAATGCAAGGGGTAATTCAAGAAAAGTTTGAGAGCCTTGGCCTGAGGGTGAAAATCCATTGGCCCCATGGCCGTCCCATGCCCCACCGCCGGCTTCGCCCAATCCCGCGCGATGCGGTTACCCGCGCTTCGTACGCACTTGACGCGAGTTGTTACGAACTCTCCGCATCTTAATCCATGCTGTCCGGAGCGCGATACCCGTTGCCGCCCCACAGCAATCGAGGAGCACATCGATCACTTGCCCGGAACGATCGGCGACGAAGAGTTGAATCGTCTCATCAATAGATGGAATGAATGCGCAAAACACGGCGGTGGCGACAAGGGAAGCGCGCGACGCGGCACCGGTCCTGTCGAACGCCTGCGACGCGAACAGACCAAGCACGAGATACTCGGTGAAATGCGCGGTCTTGCGAATGATGAAGTTCGTCAGCCACGCATAGGGAAGCCCCAGCGAGCGCAGCACCTCATGGGCACATTCCATGACACTCAGGCTTAAAGAACCGCTCCCCTGACCGGGAACGAGAGAGTTGCCCCATATGAAGGTGACGAACACCAAGGTGAGCAGCAGCCAGGGAGTGCTCACCTTGAAACGAAACTGACCGGACAAGTTCGACAAGACGAATTACCCCTCCGCAGACCGAAGGGCCGGCATCCCCGCCGTCCCGCCCTCGATGACCTTAAGGTACTCATGAGCGGTCCTGTGGACGCTTTTGGACGGGACCTTGTCGAACTCCTCCTCGATGATCGAGTTGACATGGCTATGTAGGCGCGTGGCATGACCGCCTTCGGCGATGGCCGCCATGCGCTTGGCATCCATGACTGAGGTCTCGGCAGGCTCGGCAACAGCGGGTGCGGAAGAGACGGATGTCACAGCAGATACGCTCTCGTCGGCGAGGATGGCAAGCGCCGCCACCCACATACCCTCATGGCCGGAGTAGTCGGCAACCGGGACGCTCGGGGCCTCCTGCGACCGTACTTGTTGAGCAGGGCTAGAAGCCTGGGCCGTTCGCACGGGGACCGCCGATTGGACGACGGGCGCGGACATGGTGGGAAGCACGGGCACATGGGAGCGAGAGACGACCGAGGGGCCGTACAGGGAGGCCATGGCCTCGTCGCGCGCGTCGGCTTCGTCCAAATCGAAATCATCGACGAGCGACCCACCCGCATTGACAGTTTGAGGGGCGGGGGTCGTGGCTCGAACGGCCGCGGTGGCAGCGGTAGCCGTGGCCGTGGTGACGGAGGTGGCGGCCGTTGCAGCGCGTTCGGAACGACGCAGCTCCTCGAGCGCAATCTGGTACATATCCTTCGAACGCGTGGGGTCACAGCTGATAGGCGAGCCGTCCTTGAACATCGCGTCGATTTCGGCCCATGCCTCCATCTCGTCGAGCGCATCGACCGCGCGCGAGATCACAGGGACGCCGGCCGGGGTGCCCTTACGGGCAAAGCGCTTGCCCCGTGGTGCCGAGGATGTCTGGGAATGCGAATTGGAAGCACCCCGATTGATGACGCCCGTCTCGTACATGGACGCGAATCGCGCGGCCTCGGCCTCTTCGGCGGCGACACGATCGGCATGAACGTCGAGGAGATGACCCGTGAGCGCCAGCATGCCGACACCGGCGACGATTCCGGCGGCGAACGGTATGGCGTCGGCGCGGACAACCTCGCTTACACCATCGAACGGCAAGCTCACAGCATACGCGGCAAGCGGAAGTGCAATGCCCAATCCCGCGGAGATGCCGACCGCGTTGCCACGATATCCAATTCTTGCCTCAGCCATGGCGCACTCCCTCGGTACCATACGTTTCATGACAGATAACCGCGCCAGACTACGTCGGGCGGCGGCTTGAGGTCGGATGGAAAAGATGAATGGTATGGCTCGATGGCGCAGTGCGCCCCAAGCAACGGATGGTGGTTCGTTTCATCTGCATTATTCCGTCGCGATCTTCGTTGATTATGTAAGAATTCGCAGGTATTTTCAAGTGTATTTGGCAAGTGGAAATCGGGAACAAGAACCTTGCCGATGCGAAATCGCACAAGCGATATCGATACGTAGGGAGTTCATATGCTGCGAGTCGCCATTGTCACGGGAGCAAGCTCCGGCTTGGGCCGAGAGCTCGTCAGGCGCATAGACGCCGGCGAGGCGGGGCACATCGATGAGATCTGGCCCATTGCTCGGAGGCTCGAGCGTCTTGAGGCGCTTCGCCGCACGAGCTCGACGCCCGTTCGCCCCTTTTGCCTCGACCTCACCGATCCGTCGTCGTTCGAAGTCATCGAGGGAGCTCTTGCCGAAACGCCCGGCGCGGAAGTCGCGCTCCTGGTAAACAATGCGGGGTTCGGCATCTTTGGCTCGGTCGCCTCCCAGCGTACGAAAGACGGAGGCGCAATGGCACGTCTGCTCATGCAGGCACCGGTCGAGCTCATCTACCGTACCCTCCCTTATCTACGCGCCGGTTCCCGCATCATCAACATCTCGAGCGTGGCTGCGTTCATTCCCCAACCGAAGCTCGCTGTGTACTCGGCGGCAAAGCGATTCGTCCTGGACCTCTCGCGCTCGCTCGACGCAGAACTCGGCAGCGCAGACATCCACGTGACCGCCGTGTGCCCCAAGTTCATGAAGACCGAATTCCTTGACAAACCGGGCGATGATGTCGCCGCTCGCGCAATGACCGCGATTGGATTCGAGAGCGCCGAGAACGTGGCGAAGGCAGCCCTACGCGCCTCACGCGCGGGCAAAGGCCTCTGCATCCCGTCCCTGGACATGCGGGCCTACTACGCCGCCTCGCGCGTGCTCCCCTACAAAGCCGCCTTGGCAGCGGAACGCCTGCTGGGCATCGTGTAGCCAAGATAATCCCCTCGCAACGCAAAAGAGCTGCGAGGGGATTGTCGTTTAGGCAGATTCTACAGTCACGTGATCCAAGAGCCCCTACAGCGCGTCGGGGTGGTCGGCCGCTTTCTTGGCGGTGCGGATAAGGAAATCCTGGTTGGAGTTCGTGCCTTTGAGGCCCTTGATGAAGGACGCGGCGGCACGCTCGGTGTTGTTCATTCCCGCCAGAATCCGGCGAATGCCCCACATGAACGGGCGCATCTGCTCGTCAACGAGCAGGTCCTCGTTGCGCGTGCCCGATGCCACTGGGTCGATGGCCGGGAAAATGCGACGGTCGGCCAGATCGCGATCGAGCTTGAGCTCCATATTGCCCGTGCCCTTGAACTCCTCAAAAATCACCTCGTCCATCTTGGAGCCGGTATCGATGAGCGCAGAGGCGAGGATCGTGAGGGATCCGCCGTTCTCGATGTTGCGAGCCGCACCCAGGAAGCGTTTGGGCGGGTACAATGCCGCGGAATCCACACCGCCGGACAGGATGCGCCCGGACGCCGGGGCCGCGAGGTTATACGCGCGGGCGAGACGAGTGATGGAGT
>NZ_DAWDUX010000020.1:7306-14873 GCF_052346665.1 Collinsella sp. | reverse complement strand
TCGAGCACCACCACGACGTCGCCCCCGAGCTCCACGATGCGTTTGGCGCGCTCAATCACGAGCTCGGACACACGCGTGTGGTTTTCGGCGGGCATATCGAAGGTCGACGCCACGACGTCGCCCTTGATGGAGCGCTGCATGTCCGTGACTTCCTCGGGGCGCTCATCCACCAGCAGGCAGATGAGATGGACCTCGGGGTTGTTGATGGCGATGGACTGGCAGATCTTCTTGAGGATGGTGGTCTTGCCGGCCTTGGGCGGCGAGACGATCAGACCGCGCTGACCCTTGCCGATGGGGCTCACGATGTCGATGGCTCGGCCCGTGATGGAATCGCGACCATGCTCCATCTTGAGCGGCTCGTTGGGATAGATCGGCGTGAGGTCGGAGAACTTGGGGCGACGCTTGACCTCCTCGGGGTCCATACCGTTCACTGAGCGAAGCTTGGCGAGGCCGGGAAGTTTGTCGTTTGCGCGCATGGGGCGCAGCGTGCCCTCAACTAGGTCGCCGGGACGCAGGCCAGCGGCTCGAACCATCTGCGCAGGCACAAAGGCGTCGTCACGGCTGGGCATGTAACCGTGCGCACGGACGTACCCGAATCCCTGATTGTCGATATCGAGGATGCCCGAGATGTCACGGAAACCCTCGGCACGGGCGGCGGCGGCATACACGGCCTCAATGAGCTCGGGCTTTTTGATGCCGGTCGGATCAAGTTCGAGCTCGCGGGCCTTCTCGCGCAGCTCGGCCACCTTCATGGCGGCCAGCTCCTCGCGCTTAAGCGAGGGCTCGACGGGAGCAAAACGGCTATTGCGCTGCTTGCGGTTGTTCTGCTGGCGTTCGCGACGCTCGCGGCGCTCCGCGTTCTTGGAGGGAGTCTTGGGGCCCTTGTCATCACGCTCGCCATGTTCGGCGTCACGGCGATTCTGATGGGTGCGGCGGGTTTGCTTACCATCGGTACGGGCGTCGTCTTTGCCCTTGGACTCGTCCGTCTCTCCTTGTTGGGGAACCGAGGGCTGGGCGGCCGCCGTGTCGGAGGGAGCGGGCGCAACGGACGTCTGGGCCTTCTTCGCCCGAACACTGCGACCAGGGCGAGCGTCCTTCTTGGGCGCGGCGTCCTTCGGAGTCGGCACGTCCTCGGACTCTGCGTCTTGAACACCGGACGCGGGAACCTTAGGCTGCGCCTCATTGCTCGCTGCAGCCTGTTCGTCCCGGGCGGCCATCAACGCCGCCTGCTGGGCAGCCAGCGCCGCAGCAGCGGCTTTCTCCGCCTCAATATACGCCTTGGGCTTCCTGCCGCGACGATGCGGACGTAGTGCGGGGTCGATGAGCGGCACGGTGGGGTTCTCCAACAAAGACGGAACTTCCGCGACCGGGGCCTCTCCGGCAACCATCTCCGCCGCGCGTTCCGCCGCGCGGCGCTGACGACGGACCACTGATGCCTGGCTCACCTGAGCGAGCGCTCGAGCCTGGATGATCTCGGGAGATGCCGGGGTGCCCGCCTCGTCCGCGGTCTTTGCCTTGCGCGCGCGGCGCTTCGGCTTCACTGCCGGCTCCGACTCGACATCACTGCCGGACTGCGTAGGAGCCTCCCCATCGGCAGAAGCTTTATTTGCGGACTTTTTGGCAGAAGCCCTCTTTGCCGTGGTGCTCTTCCTGGCGGTGGAGCGCTTTTTGGCGGGAGCCTTTTCTGCGGCAGCCGCGCCCTCCCCCTCCGTAGAACGAATCGCCTCGACATCTGTCGCTTGAGCGGCAGTGGAAGCGGCGGGGCCAGCGGCACCCTCGGAAGCGGGGGCCAAAACGGGCGCGTTCTCGATATTCACTTCTTCAGACACGCGGCTCTACTTTCTTCTCGCGTTGGTAATGCGAGCGCTCTGATCTGTCCAAGAACGAGCTCGTAGTGGAATTCGTTGTAAAAGGGATGCAAAGCGCAGTTCGCGTTACGGCAAAATATACCATATTCCAACCAGACGGCAACAATGAGCTGCGAATCTGTCCACATCGTGCCCGTATTCGACCAAAAATACCCGGATGTCGACAAGACATCCGGGCAAAACGGCGCGTTTGGAAACGCCGCTCGGTTTCTCAGGTGCCGCAGATCGCGGCGAAAGAGGAGGGCGCACGCCTGGCGTGCGGCGCCCGACGATTGAGCCCTGAGATGCGGTGTCTGAGGAAGCCCCGGGCGTGCCACGGCACCCAAGATTGCCACGCGCCCAGAGGCGCAGTGTACTGACGTACATAAGCCTCTGGGCGCGCGGCAAGGTTGGGTGCTGTGGTTGCGCCCGCTACATCTTGGTGGGGGCGGAAACGCCGATAAGGCTCAGAACCAGGTCGAGGACGGAGCGCACGGCGTCGCAGGCGGCGAGGCGCGCGCGCGTGACCTCGGGCTCGACCGGACGACCCTCGCTCGGCAGGACCTGACAGGCCTGGTAGAAGCTGTGGAAGCCGGCGGCGAGCTCCTCGGCGAAGTGGGTCAGGCGGAAAGGCGCACGGTCGCGGGCGCAGCTGGCGATGAGGTCCTCAAGCTCGGAGATCTTACGGGAGAGCGCGAGCTCGGTGGGGTCGGTGAGCAGCGCGTAATCGACGTTCTCGCCGATGGCCTTGGCGGCCACGGCGTCCATGCCCATCTCAGCGGCCTGCTCGGGAGTGACGCCGGCGGCCTTGCGCAGGATGGAGCAGATGCGGGCGTGCGCGTACTGGACGTAGTACACGGGGTTGTTCTGGCTCTTCTCCTTGACGGCCTCGATATCGAAATCGATGGCCTGGTTGGAAGAGCGGGAGATCAGGGTGTAACGGGTGGCGTCGGCACCGACCTCGTCAACGAGCTCCTGGAAGGTGACCATGGTGCCCTTGCGCTTGGACATGCGGATCGGCTTGCCGTTGCGGAGCAGGTTCACGAACTGGCCGAGCAGGACCTCGAACTGACCAGGGTAGCCGAGCGCGTCGCAGACGCAGCGCACGCGGTTGATGTAACCGTGGTGGTCGCAGCCCCAGATGTCGATGACGTGGTCGACGCGCTGGAACTTATCCCAGTGATAGGCGACGTCGGAGGCGAAGTAGGTGTACTCACCATTGGCCTTCACCAGGACGCGATCCTTGTCGTCGCCCAGATCGGTGGAACGGAACCACAGGGCGCCGTCCTTGTTGTAGAGGTAGCCCATCTCATCGAGCTTGGCAAAGGCGCGGTCGACGGCGGAGGTGCCGGCGTTCGGGCCCTCGGTATCCTTGATGTAGACGGTGCGCTCGGAGAACCACTTGTCGAAATCGCAACGGACGTCGTGGCACAGCTGGCGCATGTTCTCGACCATCTTGGCGTAGCCCTCCTCGCGGAAGTAGAGCATGCGCTCCTCATCCGTGACATGGGCCCACTTGTCGCCGTCCTTCTTGTAGAACGCAGCGGCCTCGTCGATGATGTAGGTGCCGCCGTAGGCGTTGCCGCCCAGGCCCTTGGTGAAGGCGTCCATGTAGGGATGGGAATCAAGGTGCTCGTCGGCCTCGTCCTGGACGAAGTTGTCACGGTCCTGAGCCAGGAAGTCGCGAGCGCCGTCGATATCGAGGCCCTCCTTCTCCATGATCTCGATGAGCTGCATGTAGCGGTAAGAGATGGAGTTACCGAACACGTCCATCTGAGAACCGTGGTCGTTGATGTAGAACTCGCGCTGGATGTCATAGCCGGCGTGGCTCATGACGCGGCAGAGTGAGTCGCCGAGAGCGGCCCAACGGCCGTGGCCGACGTGCATCGGACCGACGGGGTTGGCGGAAACGAACTCGACCTGGGTCTTCAGGCCCTGGCCGACGTTGGACTTGGCAAAGTCCATGCCCTCCTTGCGAGCGACGTCCAGAATGGCGTTGTTGGCGGCGGCGTTCAGGTAGAAGTTGATGAAGCCGGGGCCGGCGACCTCGACCTTGGCGATCTCGGCGCTCTCGGGCATGTGGGCCACGATGGCGTCGGCGATCTTCTTGGGTGCGCAGTGGGCCAGCTTTGCGGACTTCATCGCGCAAGTGGAGGTCCACTCACCGTGAGAAGTGTCAGCCGGTCGCTCCATGCCACAATCCTCGAGCTCGAACGCGGGCAGGTCGCCAGCCTCCTGAGCGGCGGCGAGGGCAGTGCGCACCAACTCTTCAATCTTCTCCGGCATAGAGGTCCTCCTCATTCTATGGCCCTGAAATGTCCTTCTCGCAGGGCTCATGTACAGATGCACTGTACTTTAGCACAGCGAATCCTCGAGACATCCTGAAATGGAGGTATTTGCATACTCCAGACGCGTTTTCTTTGCCTTTTTCACATCAAGACGAATAATCCTCGGTCGGATTATCAGTTAATCGATGTATCTTCACTGGATTTTGCATTTCCTTATTCATTTGAATTATCAGGTTTTGGTGCCATTTACCTAATTTCCGCACGTATTCGTGGTAATATAAAACCTATCGAGCGCGTAGAGTATTCAGTTGGAGGAAGCATGTTTCAAATCGGTCAGCACGTTATTCACCCCGGGCAAGGTGTTTGCACCGTCACCGGATTCACCGAGGACAAAGCCCATCCCATGATTCTACTCTGCGCAAAGTCCGGACATGCGGAAACCCACCTCATGTACCCCCTTGCCCAACAGGACCGCCTGCATGCTATTATTTCGCGCGAGGATGCCGAGAGCCTTTTGGGGAATTATGCCGATTTGCCGGTCGACACCTTTACGGAACGCAATAGCGCCCTCGAGGAAACGCACTTCAAGCAGCAGCTCAAACTGGGCGCACCCGAGACGGTGCGCGTGGCGAAAACCATGCACCATCGTATCAACGAGGCGGAGGCGCGGGGCAAAAAGCCCAGCAGCTATTATGCACGCGTGCTCAAGGAGGCGCATCGTCGCTCGGTCGAAGAGTTCGCGTTCGCGCTGGACGCCGAAGAGTCGACTGTCGAACAGCTCTTTATCGATGCGGCCACGAAGGCCGGCGAGATTCCTGCGGTCAACTAACCTCAATTGACGTTGCCGCGCGAGGGGCACAGGCCGCATCGAACGAGCGCGTGCTATAGTGTGATGCAGTAAACCTCCCCCTTCACCGGATGGGGGAACCAAGGTGTCCGATCCCCGACCGTAGGTACGGCGTTCACGCGCCATAAGGCAGGGTCTCGGGCACCTTTTGTCTACAGGCACCGTCATTTGGAGGAAGCATGGCGCAGCTCAACGCCGGTATAACCCACGAGGCAGCGTTCAATCTGCTCAACGAGCACAACAAGGATCCGTTCCACATCGAGCACGCCAAGACGGTCGAACAGACCATGCGTTACTTCGCGCGCGAGTACGACCCCGAGAACGAGGAGTTCTGGGGCATCGTGGGCTTGCTGCACGACCTCGACTGGGAAGAGCACGACGATGACCCGATGAACCACACCATCTACGCCGCCAAGGACATCGAAGCGGCAGGCGGCAGCCCGGAGCTCATCCGCGCCATCCAAACGCACACGAGCGACTTCAACACAAGCCTTCCCCGCCCCGAGCTCATGATGGAGAAGATCTTGTTCGCTACCGAAGAGCTCACCGGGCTCATCGGCGCCGCCGTGGTGATGCGCCCCTCCAAGAGCGTGATGGACTTCAACGTGAAGTCCCTCAAGAAGAAGTTCAAGGACAAGCGCTTCGCCGCCGGCGTGAGCCGCGACGTGATCCGCTCCGGAGCCGAGATGCTCGGATGGGAGCTCGACGAGCTGTTCGCCCGCACCATCGAGGCCATGCAGTCCTTCGCGCCCGACCGCGACAGCTTCGTCGCCGAGTAACCGTCCCCGCAGGCGGGTGCACCGCACCGCGTAAGAAACGGGATAGGCCCCACAGCTCGATCGACGAGCTGCGGGGCCTCTTGCTAAGCAGGTGCCATCATGCGCTACGGGCGCACTTGGCCGCTGCCGCGAAGCTCGTACTTGTAGGTAGTGAGGGCCTCGGCGGCAAACGGGCCGCGGGCGTGGAGCTTTTGGGTGGAGATGCCGATCTCGGCTCCCAGGCCGAACTCCCCGCCATCGGTGAAGCGCGTGCTCGCGTTGGCGTATACGGCGGCGGCGTCGACTTCGCGCAGGAAGCGGTCGCACGCGTCCGCGTCCTCGGCGACGATACACTCAGAGTGGCCGGTTCCATAGCGATTCACGTGCGCAATGGCATCATCCAAACCATTCACCGTGTGCACGCTGATATCGAGCGAGAGGTACTCGCGCCCCCAATCCTCGTCCGTTGCATCGACGAAGGAGCCGAGGATGTCGGCGTCGCGCGCAGCCTCTCGGGCAACGGAGTCTCCGTGAATAGTGACGCCCGCGGCGGCGAGCTCGGCGAGCATGCCGGGCAGGAACGCGTCCGCCACAGCCTCGTCCACGAGCAGGGACTCGCAGGCGTTGCACACGCCCACGCGCTGCGTCTTGGCATTCACCACAATGGCGCGCGCCTTATCGAAGTCAGCGCTCGCATGGACATAGGTGTGGCAGTTGCCCGTGCCCGTCTCGATGACCGGCACCAGGCTCTCGCGCACGCAGCGCTGGATAAGGCCTGCGCCTCCGCGCGGAATGAGCACATCAACAACGCCCCGCAGGCTCATGAGCGCAGCGGTGGCTGCACGGTCGGTGGTCTCGATAATGGATACGCAGGCGCGGTCGAATCCGTACGCCTCAACGGCATCCGCCAAGATATGAGCGATCGCCACGCAGCTGTTCTGGGCGATGGAGCCACCACGCAAGATGCAGGCGTTGCCCGTGCGGACGCAAATGCCCGCGGCATCGGCTGTGACGTTGGGACGCGCCTCGTACACCATGGCGACCAGTCCCAGCGGCACGCTTACACGGCGCAGGTGGACGCCCTGGTCGATATCGCGCTCATCGAGCACGCGCGCCACCGGATCGGGCAGATCGGCAAGCTTTTCCAACCCTGCGGCCATCCCCTCGATGCGCACGGGGGTGAGCAACAGGCGATCGAGCAGACCCTCGGACGTACCGGCGGCGCGGGCAGCGTCCATGTCGGCAGCATTAGCGGTCAGAACCTCGTCCGCGCGATCACGCAGCGCTACGGCCATAGCGCGCACGGTGGCGCAACGGGCCTCATCGGAGGCGAACCCAAGGGAGCGCGAGGCCTGCTTTGCCCTGCGGGCGAGATCCTCGACATATCCGGCAATGTCGTTCATGGCAATCTCCTCACATATGTACGTACGCTTCCACGTGTAAAAAGTGCCCGTGCCCCTGTTGCACATCGCGCGCTAGGCGAACACGATGAGGTTGTCGCGGTGGATAGCGGGCTTGTTGGCGAGCGCCGCGAGCAGATGGTTGCCCGCGATGTCCTCCTGGTGGCGGCCGGCGGCAAGTTCCAGCTCATCGTGACCCGCCTCGGCGATGCCGCGAGCGATAACGAGCCCATCTGCATCTCGTACGTCGAGTACATCGCCTGCGGCGAAATCCCCCTCGACGCCCGTAATGCCCACCGGCAACAGCGAGCTGCCGCGCTCGACCAGCGCGCCCGCGGCGCCCGCATCCACGGTCACGAAGCCGTGGGCGCTGTCGCCGAGCGCGATCCACAGCTTGCGCGGCGCGATCTCGAGGCGGGCGGCGGGC
>NZ_DAWDUX010000020.1:2582-7296 GCF_052346665.1 Collinsella sp. | reverse complement strand
GGAACGAACCTCGTGCCCACCTGCTCCCCCGCCGCGAGCCGCACGAGCGGCCGCTCCTCGGCGCCTGAGCAGATGACGCTCTCGATGCCCGCCGTCATGAGGATACGGCAGCTGCGGATCTTGGTGATCATGCCGCCCGTGCCCACCGTGGTGGTCGAATCTCCCGCAGAGCCGATGATCGCGGCGTCAATCTTATCCACCCGGGGGATAAACTTCGCAGTGGGGTCGAGAGAGGGGTTGGCGGTGTAGAGGCCGTCGATATCGGAGAGGGTCACGCACAGGTCGGCAGAGACCAAGCAGCTCACAAGTGCCGCGAGGGTGTCGTTGTCACCGAACTTGATCTCGTCGACGGCGGTGGTGTCGTTCTCGTTCACGATGGGCACCACGCCCAAATCGACGAGGCGCGTGAGAGCATCGCGAGCATGCAGATACGAGGTACGGCGTGCCGTGTCACCACGCGTGAGCAAGACGAGTGAGGTGAGAAGACCCACCGCCCGAAACTCCTCATCGTAGGCGGCGGAGAGTACGCACTGCCCCACCGAGGCGCACGCCTGCAGGCTCGGCATGTCCACGGGCCTGCGCTCAAATCCGAGCAAAGGCGCGCCGCACGCGATGGCGCCGGAGCTCACTACGACGAGATTCCACCCGGCCTCGCGCAGGTCGCGCGCTTGGGAGGCGAGGGCGGAGATGAAATCGCGCCGCAGCTCACCGTCCTCGACCAGTGTCGAGGATCCGATCTTCACGACCATGGTCTTACGTGCAGTCATCACTTTGCCTTCCAGGGAAGAACGGAGGACGTGGCAGCCATGCGCTCGCGAACGAGCTCGTCGCGCACGGCGGCGAGGCCCGCCTCCATGCCCACCACATACGACTGTGGATACAGGAAACGCTTGTAGACATCGTCAAGTGACTCCAAGGCGCTCGCGCAACGAGCCCGCGCAACCTCGATGTCCTCGCGCGGCGACGCCGCCGCGCCATTGCGGACCTGCGGTACGAGGAGCTCGCGATAGGAGAACTCGGAAACGTCCGTCACCAAGGCCGCGTCATTCACCGCCACCAACGTGTGGCCGCGGCGCTCGCCCTCCCCCATGAGATGATCGGGGTCGTAGATCATATCGCACACCGGCGCACCCGCGGTATCCATATAACGGCGAACCTGTTGCACGCCAGGAATCGTGCGTTTGAACGGCTGCTCGGAAAACTTCATGACAGGCGTCCAGGGCTCGTTGGCGCCGCCGCGACGGGCGGAGAGCTTGTACACGCAGCCCAAAGCGGGCTGGTCGTAGCATGTCGCGAGCTTGGTGCCCACGCCAAAAGCATCGACCGGCGCGCCCTGATTGAACAGCGAGGTGATGGTGTGCTCGTCGAGGTCGTTCGACACGACGATCTTCACGTAGGAAAGCCCCTCCTCGTCAAAGCGGCGCCGCGCGTAGGCGGAAAGCTTGGCGAGATCGCCCGAATCGATGCGGATGCCGGACAAGCGCTCACCTTCCGCCTCCATCTCGCGGGCGACGGTGATGGCGTTTTCCACGCCCTCGCGCACGTCGTAGGTGTCCACGAGCAGAGTGCAGTTCTTGGGCGAGCTCTTGGCGAACGCGCGGAACGCCTCCAACTCGGTTGGGAAACTCAGGACCCAGCTATGAGCGTGCGTACCGGAGACGGGAATACCATAGCGACGACCCGCGAGCACGTTGGAAGTCGAAGCGCACCCCGCCACATAACTCGCACGTGCGACCGCCACTCCGCCGTCCGGGCCTTGGGCGCGGCGCAGGCCGAACTCCGCGACGGGCCTGCCCTGAGCCGCCTGGACCACACGGGCGGTCTTGGTCGCCACGAGGGTCTGAAACCCGATGATGTTAAGCAGGGCGGTCTCAAGCAGCTGGCAATCGAGCATGGGGCCGCTCACGCGCACCATGGGCTCGCGCGCGAACACGAGCTCGCCCTCGGGGATGGCGTCGATATCCACCTGCGGACAAAAGCCGCGCAGGAACTCGAGAAAGCCGGGTTTGAACAGGGCACCGCCACCCGGAGCCTCAAGCTCGGCCAGATACGCGATGTCCTCATCCGTGAACCGGAAGTTCTCGACGAACTCCCCCAACTCAGCGGTGCCGCACATGACGGCGTACACGCTCCCAAACGGCGCCTCGCGAAAGAACGCGGTAAAGCAACCCTGCTCACCAAGCTTGCCGTTCTCCCAAAGCCCCTGGGCCATGGTGAGCTCGTATAAATCGGTGTTCATTGACACATCGGTGGAACGGGTGATATCAGTCAAAGCCATGAGACGGCTCCTAACGTGTCTGCGATTGAGGACCTCGTCGATTTGAAGCGCCATCGACGAACGTGAACGCGAGAGAAGGGCAGCGCGGGCGGTCTAACGCGTAACCGTGTAGATGATGAACGCCACGAGCGCGATAAGGGCGGCGGCGATGATGATCTTTTGCGCAACGGGCATGGTGGGGATACCGTCGCCGTCGACGGCGCTCGAGGTGACCATGCGCTGACCGAACGTCTTGTCCTGCGGGGGGTTGTGGTCCGCGGGGGCGGGAGATGCGCCTGAAGAGGCGCGGCGCGAAGACGCGGATTCAAGAGGATCCTGCGCGACGCGATGTTCCCGCGTGGCGGCGCGCTCGGCAAGGATTTGGGCGTCCACCTTCGCCTGCTCGGCACGCAGAGCATCGAGCTCCTCGCGCTCGGCTCGGGCGCGCTCTTCCTCCTCGCGACGGGCCTTCTCGGCACGCAGGGCCTCAAGCTCCTCGCGCTCACCATCGGTTAGCGTCGTCATATGTGAATCGGCCATATGAGGGCCCCTTCCAAAACGCACATGCAAGCAGATGGCAAGCAGTATACCCGTTCAGCGTGGGAGATTATTTCGAGGAGCGGGCGTGGCGATGCCCGCGAAACGAGCGCGAAACCCCAGCGCCGCGTTATCCGCGGCAAGCTGAATCGGCGGCATCGACGGCGTCGGCGGCGCGAAGCACGCCGGTGGTATCGAACGCCGGGGTAAAACTCTCGTCCACGGCACCGCCCTCTTGCCAGAACATGGTGCTAAAGCCAAGTTCGTCGGCGTGATCGAGCACGAGCTCGTACTCCGACGCGCTCACCGCGCGAGCCAGATCCCCCTCGGAGGCGCGCATCCGCTCATTCGGGGTGTACTGGTTCATCACCGAGATGGGTACATCCCCGGCGATTTCCCAGACCCGATCGAGGACCGCGCACGAGTCGGCCGCGCTGCCGGGAAGCACGAGATGGCGGACGATGACGCCGCGCTCCATGATGCCATCCTCACGAATGAGCTTTCCCCCGCGCCGTGCGACCTCGGCGCACATGCGCTTGAGGGCTCTCGATGCGACCTCTGGGTAATCGGGCACATGCGAGAGCGCACGCCCTAAAGAGGCATCAGCATACTTGTAGTCAACGAGCCAGATGTCAACGAGATCGCCCAACTCCGCAACCGCTTCCTCGCGCTCATATCCACTTGTGTTGTACACGATGGGAATGGAGAGGCCTTGGGAGCGGGCCTCGGCGATTGCATCGGGCAGCAGATGCGCGAAATGGGTCGCCGTCACCAGGTTGATGTTATGCGCACCCTGGGCCTGGAGCTCGAGCATGATCTCGACAAGACGCTCCGGTTCGACTTCGATGCCGAATCCCCCCGTCGAGATCTCGTGGTTCTGGCAATAGACGCACTTGAGTGGGCATGCGGAGAAGAAGATCGTACCGGACCCCGCCTCTCCCGAAATGGGAGGCTCCTCCCAAAAATGCAGGGCAGCACGGGCAATCTTGAGCGCACCTCCGGCCCCACACACGCCGCGCTCACCCGCGGCACGGTTGGCGCGGCACCGGCGGGGGCACAGCTCGCAATGGATAAGAGATGACGGATCGAGCAAGGCGATCATAGCGTACGTCCTTCAAGACAAGCGGCTCGCGCCGCGGAAGTCGGGCATCGACGCCGAAAATGCGGACCGCAGACACAGGCGCCAGCGAGCGCTTGAGGCGGAACGGGCGAACCTGGGCACCCAAAGCGGATCGGGCGCCCCGAACACCCGCCGCAAGCAGGTCCTCTACATATGAAAAAGGCTCCGTTGCCGGAGCCTAATCAAATCCTGTGGTGGAGACGAAGGGGATCGAACCCTCGACCTCCTCGATGCGACCGAGGCGCTCTCCCAGCTGAGCTACGTCCCCAGGACAAGTGAACATTCTAGCAACCGCACGCGCGATGTCAACGCAAAAACTGAGTTTATTTTCTACAGCATCGGCAACCCGAACGTGGTGCCGCAAGCGCGGTGGCCGAAGAGGTCGATAAGATGGCCGGGATATTGTGAGGAAACGTCGATTTGAAATCAGGGTGATCGTTTCAAACCCATGATAAATCACATTACCAGGCCTAAAAATGTGAGGGAACGTGGGTTTGAAAGAACCTCTGTTGTTTCAAACCCACGTTCCCTCACATAGGCTCTCTCACGTAGCGACACAAAAAGACCGCCCCCCACTTCACGAAAATGAACCCACCTCTGCAAGGTGGGTGCCCTCATCGTGCGGTTCCAGCTTCCTTAACAACGAAGGATACCTGTACTATGCCGACTGTGTGGGCTCCCTAAATAAACGCGACGGTTCACCCAGTTGCTCCGCGGGGGGCGGAACACCTTCATCATACGGCATGTCGATTGCGATACCAGTCTTGACTTAGAAAAGTTGTTGGTGGAGGATTGTGTAC
>NZ_DAWDUX010000020.1:533-2572 GCF_052346665.1 Collinsella sp. | reverse complement strand
GGCCGCGTATATGCGGCCAATTTTGTGCGCCATGGCGCGGATATGCCCCCCGAACTGCAATACTTGGCTCATTCGAAAACGCTCCACAGGAGGCGCTATGAGGCTCAGCATCGAAACCATGACCTACGGACCGAACGGACTCGCCCACACGGATGAGGGGAAGGCGGTCTTCGTGTCTGGTGGCCTCATCGGGGATACGGTTGAAGCCCGCATCACGGAGAACGGTCCTTCGTTCTCCCGCGCCACCGTCGAAGAAGTCATCGAGCCCTCCCCTATGCGCGAGCACTCTCCCTGTCCCTTTGCCGGCATCTGCGGGGGGTGCCCGTGGGGCGGCCTGGCATATGACGCACAACTCGAAGCCAAGGAGGAAAACCTCCGCAGTGCCCTCATGCGCATCGGTAAATTCTCTGCAGATGAGGTCTCCGCTCTCATGCGCCCCATTCGCCATGCCAAAGAGCCCTGGGGATACCGCAATAAGATCGAGCTCGCCCCCATCCGCGAAAACGGTAAGTTCCGCCTTGGCCTTCATGGACGTGATCCGAACCAGATCATCAAAGTTGACACCTGCCCCCTCTTCAGCAAGAAACACGCCAAGGCGATCAAAGCCGTCACGGGAGCCCTCGGCTTCCTCGGCAATTCTCGTGACCTCGAACTTGAACGCGTCGGCATCCGCTCAAGCCGTCGCACCGGCGCGCTAGAAGTCGCCCTGTGGACCCCCACCGGAGCGTTCCCGCGCGCCCAGGTCTCACGCGTGTTGGGTGATGCCGTGCGCGCCACAAGTGTGGTACGCGTCATGTCCAAGGGAGAAAAGCGCGCCCGCCGCGTGGCCGGCGTCGAGGCTCTCGCCGGCGAAGGTTCCTGGACCGAGAAGATCGGCGAGGAGAACATGCGCCTGTCCGCGCCCTCGTTCTTCCAGGTAAACACCAAGGCGGCCGAGATCCTCATCGACCTGGTCATGGAGGCGCTGGACCCACAGCCCAACGAGCTCGGTATCGACCTGTACTGCGGCGCCGGCACCTTCACCCTGCCGCTCGCCCGCCGCTGCGATTTCGTGAGCGCCGTCGAGTCTTATGGACCCGCCGTGCGCGACCTGCGCCGCAACCTCGACATCGCCAACCTCACCAACGTCGATGTGATCGGCGGCGACGCCGTGCGCGAGTTCCCCGACGAGGACGCCGACGTACTCGTTGTCGACCCGCCGCGAGCCGGCCTTGCGCCCGAGGCGATCGACCTCATCGCATCCACGAGCGCCCGCGACGTCGCTTACGTGTCATGCGACCTCGCCACCCTCGCCAGGGACTTGCGCCGCTTTGTCGAGGAGGGCACCTTCCGCCCGGTCTGGGCAACACCTGTCGACCTGTTCCCGCAGACCTTCCATTGCGAGACCGTCGTAAGGCTCACCCGCGCATAGACACGTCCCCAATTGCACCATGTGCGTCATTGATATGGGCGCGGGCGAATCGGGTATAAGTCCGGCATCGCTGCACCCAATCGAGAGGACCTGCCATGGCCGGAGTTGCCGTACTCGCCGCAGATGGTTTCGAGACCATCGAATGCCTAACCGTCGTCGACGTGTTGAGAAGGGGTGGCGTTCGCACCGCGCTCGTCTCAATCATGGACTCGCGCGATGTGGTCACCTCCCAGCAGATTCCCGTGACCTGCGACGCCATGCTCGACGAGATCGACTTCTCGGACTACGACTACATCGTGCTCCCCGGAGGACTCCCCGGAGCCACGAACCTGCGCGCCAATGAGCGCGTCTGCGAGCTCGTGCGCGAGTTCGCCGCCACCAAACACGTCGCCGCCATTTGCGCCGCCCCATTCATCTTGGCCGAACTGGGCGTTTTGGAGGGGCATCGCGCCACGTGCTTCCCAGGTTTTGACAGCAACTTCCCCGAGGGCTGCCATGCTGGAGAGCGTACCGTGATCGTCGATGGCAACATCATCACCGCCTCCGGCATGGGCCAGGCGCTTCCCTTCGCACTCGCCATTTTGAACGACATCGCCGGCAAGGTCGCCGTCGACAAGGTTAAGGACGG
>NZ_DAWDUX010000020.1:0-523 GCF_052346665.1 Collinsella sp. | reverse complement strand
ACGGCATCCAGCTGTGATCCTCGCATCCCAATCTCCTCGACGCATCGAGCTCATGGGCGAGGCGGGCTTCGAGATCCGCGTGATCCCCGCCGACATCGACGAGTCCGTCCTCCCCGGTGAGGGGCCGTTTGAGCTCGTTGAGCGCCTTGCTCGCGCCAAAGCGCAGGCCGTTGCGCGGCAGCACGCCGAACTCGACGAGCCTGTGATCGCCGCCGACACCATCGTCGCTTTGGACGGCGAGCTCCTTGGAAAGCCCGCTGGCAAGGCCGATGCGCGCCGTATGCTGCATAGCCTGTCAGGCAAGACCCACCAGGTCGCCACGGGCGTCTGCATCGCGCGGGGAGATTCCGTCAATTCCTTCGTCGACATCACGGACGTCACTTTCTACGAGCTGACCGACGCCGAAATCGACGCTTACGTCGAAACCGGTGAGCCGATGGACAAGGCGGGCGCCTATGGCATCCAAGGCCAACATGGCCGCATGCTCGTCGAGAAGATCGACGGTGACTTCTACAACGTGGTC
>NZ_DAWDUX010000019.1:25527-40820 GCF_052346665.1 Collinsella sp. | reverse complement strand
GAGGCCGCTTAGCGGTTATGATTTATCGCGTCCAAGTTTCGGGGCGCAGTTCACATGCTCACCACCCGACGCCCTCTTTCATGTGGCGACGCAAGCACCTCGTGAACATGCGTCTCGCGCGATAACCTACTTGCGGACGACCTTGACCACGGCGGCACCGGCGGCGACGGAAGCCTCGGGCTCGACGGTCATCTCGACTGCCTCGAACTCGGCGCTGTTGGAAACGGCGAGCACCACACAGTCCTTGTAGCCGGCTTCGGCGATGACAGCGCGGTCCATCTTGAGCACGGGCTGGCCAGCGACAACCTGGTCGCCCTGGCCAACGTAGCCGGTAAAGCCCTTGCCCTGCAGGTTGACGGTGTCGACACCCACGTGCACGAGGACCTCGATGCCGGAATCGGACATGATGCCAACGGCGTGACCCATGGTGACGGTGACCTTGCCGGAAACCGGGGCGTAGACGATATCGCCCTCAGGCCACACGGCGCAGCCCTTGCCGAGGACCTCACCGGAGAACACCGGGTCGGACACATCGACCATCTTGATGGCCTTACCGGAAACCGGCGCGCAAAGCACGTCGGCACCTGCCTGGGCGTCAATGGCGGCGGGAGCTGCCGGAGCAGCGGGGGCTTCCTTCTTCTTGAATATGTCGAACAGGCCCATGAGATTCTCCTTGTTGTTCCGTGCGTGCGCTCGACAGCGCTCATGCAATGTAGCTTATTTTACGCCAAATCCTCGCCGTTGCTGGCGATGACCTTCTTGTACCAATGGAACGAGTCCTTGCGGCTGCGCGCGAGCGTGCCGTTGCCGTCATTGTCCTTGTCGACGTAAATGAAGCCGTAGCGCTTCTTCATCTCACCGGTCGAGGCAGACACAAGGTCAATGCAGCCCCACATGGTGTAACCCATGAGATCGACGCCGTCCGCGATGGCCTCGTCCATCTGCTCGATGTGGCGGCGCAGGTAGTCGATGCGATACGGGTCGTGAATGGAGCCGTCCGCCTCGACCTCGTCCACGGCTCCCAGCCCGTTCTCCACGATCATAAGTGGAATCTGGTAGCGGTCGTAGACCTCCTCCAGGTAATACTTGAGGCCCTCGGGGTCGATCGCCCAGCCCCAATCGCTCTTCTCGAGATAGGGGTTGCCGGCGCCACCGAAGATATTGCCGCCCTCGCTTGCCTTGGGGTCGGCGGAGGCGGTGGCGCTCATGTAATAGCTGAAGGAGTAGAAGTCCACCGTGCCCGCCTTGAGCGTGGCGGCGTCCTCATCGCTTACCTCGATCTTCACGCCCTCGCGCTTCCACAGGGACGGCGCCCACGAGGGGTACGCGCCGCGCACCTGGACGTCGCCGCAGTAAAAGTTGTGCTCGCGCTGCTCACGCTGCGCCTTCAGCACATCGGCGGGGTTGCAGGTGCGCGGATAGGTGGCGTTGCCGGCGATCATGCAGCCCACCTTGTTCTCAGGGTCGATCTCATGCGCCATGACCACGCACTTCGCGCTCGCCAGGAACTGGTTGTGCAGGGCGTCGAATCGCGCCTGAGGGTCGTCCCAGTCGCACGCGCCGAAGGTCATGGGCACGTCCTCGAGCTCCTCCGGTACCATGCCGCCGCCCATCACGCCGCCAAATCCGCCCATGAGCAGGCAGTTGATCTCGTTGAAGGTGAGCCAGTACTTCACTAGGCCGCGGTACTCCGTCATGACGGTGCGGGCGTAGTTGAGGTAAAACTCGATGAGCGCAGGGTTCTTCCACCCGCCGTAGTTCTTGGACAGGCCATAGGGCAGCTCGTAGTGCGACAGCGTCACCATGGGCTCGATGCCCTGCTCGCGGCAGGCCTCGAATACCCGACGGTAAAACTCCACACCCGCCTGATTGGGCTCCGCCTCATCGCCCATGGGGAAGATGCGGCTCCAGTTGATGGACATGCGGTAGCACTTGAAGCCCATTTCGCCGAAGAGCTTGATGTCATCGAGGTAGTGATGGTACATGTCAACGGCCTCGTGGCTGGGGTAATGACGCCCGGGCAGGATGCCGTCGGTGATGTGGCGCGGCTCGCTCACCGTACCGCCGGTCATGATGTCCGGCACGCCGAGGCCCTTGCCGCCCTCGTTGTAACCGCCCTCGCACTGGTTGGCGGCGGTAGCGCCACCCCAGAGGAAGCCTTTCGGGAAGTTCGCCATGATGATCTCCTTTCGCATGGGCCCGGCGCGCCCGGGATGAGCCGAACGCGCCGGGCTGTTATTCGCCATTCGCTATACGGTACGTGCAGACGCACAGCCGGGAGCGGACGCCTACTTGGCGGCCTCCGGCTTATAGGTCGCGTACTCGATCACGAAGCCCACGGCGGCACCGGCGAGGGAGGCGACGATCGCCCAGACCATGTGCATGATGCCCACGGTGCTCGCAGGGTCGGTCGGGAGGAAGGACAGCCAGTTGAAGACACCCAGACCACCGGAGATGTACACCATGGCACCCGTGAGGCCGATGATGAGACCGCCCACGGCGGAGCCGATGCTCGCAACCACGAAGGCCTTCTTGTCGGGAAGGGCGACGCCGTAGATGGCGGGCTCGGTCACGCCGAAGAAGAAGGAGGAAATGATGGCGGGCAGGCAGATGCCGCGGAAGTTCTCGTCCTTGTTCTTGAGATACATGGCAAAGAGCACGGCGCCCAAGGAGAAGGAGTGGGCGATCACGGCACCAAGAATGTAGTCATAACCCAGCGTGGTGAGGTTCACGAGCGCGATGGGCACGAGGCTCCAGTGGAATCCGAAGATCACGAGACACATCCAGAACGCGCCGACGATGGTGCAGCCGAGCACGGAGCCGATAACGGGCAGGCCAAACAGGGCGGAGAAGATCAGGGACAGAAGGTTGGTGATCAGCGTGGCGATGGGGCCGATGACCAAATAGCCGAGCACAATCGAGGCGGTCATGGTGACGAGGGGCGTGAAGAACATCTTGACGGACGCGGGCATCCACTTCTTGCACCAGTGCTCCACGGTGGAGCCGAACCAGATCATGAGGATGATCGGAATAACCGAACTCGTATAACCGGAGGCGGGCATGATGATAGGGATGCCCAGGAACGTGGCGTACCAAGAGAAGGTTCCAGCGAAGCCGAGATCGATGCTGCCCACGACCTCGCCGCCGGTAAGGGCGACCATCGTGGGATACACGAGCGCAAGGCCGATTGCCATGCCCGTGAACTCGTTCATCCTGAACTTCTTGGAGGCGGTGTACGCCAAAATGACCGGCAGGAAATAGAACATGCCGTCGGCGATGGTGTACAGAATGGTGTAAGCGCCATCGTTGGCGAACTCAGGGACGAACTGAGTGATGGCGGCAAGGATGCCCTTCATGATACCGGCGGCCGCGAAGGTGCCGAGCATGGGGGCGAAGATACCCGAGATGAGGTCAATGGCCTTGGCGGCAATTCCCTTGGGTGCGTCGTCCTCGGCGTCGATCTCCCCGCCCGCGACAAGACCGCCCACAGCGACGACGGCATCGTATACGTCCTCAACCTTATTGCCCACCACGACCTGGTACTGGCCGTTGGCCTGCATGACCTTGATTACGCCCTCGAGCTTCTCGATGGCCTCGGTGTTAGCCTTGCCCTCGTCCTTGAGCTTGAAGCGCACGCGGGTGATGCAATGCGCGACGCTGTTGACGTTCTCCTTGCCGCCCACATTCTCAAGAATGGCGCGCGCGAGGTCGTCGTACTTTCCTGCCATGTCTCAGTCCTTTCTCTCCAAAGAATCTGATCAAACCTATTTGTCCATCGCCTGGCCGGGCCCTGGCATGTGCGATATGACGACTGGATGTGCGTGATCAACCCTGTCGTAGGCGGTTGACGTGCATCATGAGGTAGAGCATCTCCTCGTCGGAGCAGCTCCAGTTGTAATCGCGTTTGAGGTATTCGTTCACGCCCGCGGCGCAACGGTAGGCGTCGGGGAAATCGCGAGCCGCCTGGCGGAACAGACCCGAGTTCTCGGTCTCCTTGCAGCTACCCCGCATAAGGCGGCGGATGAGGAAACGCAGGTGCGCCACGAAGCGGACGTACGCGTAGGAGGTGCGGTCGAGCGTTTGGCCAAGCTGGCCCTCGATGATCTGCGTGGCGCGCTCGAGGATGACGGTGCTCTTCATAACGGGGTCCATGTCCTGGGCGCTGCCCATGCCGTCGACCTCGGCGTTGACAAGGTGCAAGGCGATGGAGGTCACTTCGCTCTCCGGAAGCTCCACGCCCAAGCGCTCGCGCACGACTTCAATGCCGCGACGGCCAAGCTCGGTCTCGCGCGGATACACGAAGGCGACCTCGTGGGACAGGGGATTTTCGATGGCCACACCCTCACCCGCGCGCTCGACCGCATATTGGAGATGGTCCGCGAGACTTATGACGAGATTGCCGGCGAGTTTGCAGTCGAGAGCCTTGTCCGCCAATGCGACGATGTCGGACGCAACGAGGAGGACCTCATCGGAGATGCCCTCGAACCCGTCGATTGACTTCTCGTCCACATCGCGGAAGACGCGCTGGATAACGGACTCGTCCTCAAGTTCGTAGGGCATCTCGTGGAAACCCACGCCCTTGCCGAAAACAACGACCTCTTCGCCCGCGTCGGTCGACGCGAGGGCGACGTTGTTGTTGATCTTCTTGAGGATAAGCATGAAAAAACTCCCCGAACCATCTCTGCGCACGAACGGCGACCACAAGGCCCCCGGACTTGAGTGCGCAAGTGATGCCTCCCGGAGAGTAACAACCTTGCTGCTGTTCTCATATTGTATAAGTCACTTCTGCATAATTCTAACAGCGAGTCGCAAACGGTAGCTATTCGGCGGCAAACGGTAGACGTCAATCTCCGCCTTGCGAGCCGCTACTCGTTCGGATTGATCGCGTCGAGCAGCTCGAACCCAGAGTCGCCATCGAACTCGTAGATGAATATCCCGCAATTCCCGATACGCCTACCGAGCTTTTCGGTGAGCTCAACGCCAAGCGCGCGCGGGAACTGGGCACACGCGGCACCATGGCTCACCATGAGCACGTTCTCGTAGCCGGGGCGGCGCATGAGATCGGTGATAGTGGTGAACAGGCGATTGCGGAACTCAAGCTCGTCATCCTAGACCTTGGAGCGAGCTCGAAGGCAAGTGCGGACTTTCTATTGAGGAAGCCACGCATCGCGCGCCTCAAGTGCGTAGAGCGGGATGTCGTGGATCGCCCCATCGGTACCGGGGCGGGCTGCCGAAAAACGCAGTGCATGCTCATAGCCAAATCGATTGATCGCGCTTTTGAGGCTACGCGAACGCAAATTGATGCCCGACTTCACCTCCACCGGTAAAGCCCGACCGGCATGCTGGATAACAAAGTCAAGTTCGGCACTTGAGTTATCTGCCTGCCAATAATGGCACTGTACGCCCATTGCCACCAACTGCTGGCACACGTACTGCTCTGCAAGGCAACCCTGCGCCTCGCCAAACAATCTGTCACTATCCAGAGCTGCACGCACGTCTATTCCTAACGCCGCACTGAGCAAGCCGACGTCCGAAACGAACAGCTTGAATTGATCGAAGTCCTCGTGAAGCGCGAGCGGATACAACGGCGGGTTTACCTTGGTGACTTTATGCACGAGCGAGCAGTCCTTTAACCATTCGATCGCCAGCTCAAAATCCCTTCCCCGTCCACCACTGCGAACGGCGTTATACAGAAACTTCTTGTTCTCGCGTGCAAGCTGAGACGGAAGAGAGTTCCAAACCTGGTTCAGGCGAGCTACGAGCCCTCGCGGCATGTTCTCTTCATGCTTGGAAAAGTCCGCGCGATAATCAGCAAGCATTTGCACCTGCTTTGTTCGCAGTACGTCAAAATCGATCCCCGGAAGCGATGCGACATACTGCTGGACGACCTCGGGCATACCCCCAACCAGCAAGTAGAAACGCAGCTGCTCAACAAGTTGATCGTGGAACACCCGCATGAGCTCTAAATCGCCCGCCATGATGAGCCGGGAAAGATTGTCCATGCCGCTCGCGTCTAGGAACTCGCAGAACGTCATGGGGTATAGATGCTGCAGCTGCACCTTGCCGACGGGATACGACGTTCCCTGGTGTAATGTCACCCCCATGGAGGAACCCGTTGCGATCACAGCGTATTCCGGTGCGTTCTCGCAAAAGAACTTGAGCGAAGTGAGGGCGCGTGGCACCTCCTGGACCTCATCAAGGACGATAAGCGTGTCGGAGGCATCGATGGCAACGCCGGACTCTATAGACAGCGCGGGGATGAGGCGCTGGGGAGAAATATCCGATGCGAACAGAGAGGCCATGCGCTCGTTGTCCATGAGGTTGATGTAAGCGGTCTTGGCGAACGTCATGCGGCCGAATTCCTTGACCAACCACGTCTTTCCCACCTGGCGAGCACCGTCTAGGATAAGTGGCTTACGCTTAGGATCCCTATACCATGCCATCAGGCAATCCATATGAAGACGCTTCATTGCCCACCTCCAGTAATACACGTTTTCATAGGATAATTCTATGATATCTCACACGTTTTCATAGGATTTTAGATCACATATACGCACGATTTCTGCCCTTTAGCACAACAATCTGTATAGCATCACATGTGCTCGCGCACAAGCGCAGCAACCGCGACCTCGAGCTCCGCCCTCGTATGCACCGCTAATTTCGCGTACACACTCCTCAAATGCGATCGCACCGTACTACACTCGACGCATAGCACTCCTGCCGCCTCTCGGGCAGCGAGGCCGCTACACACCAGCAGCGCTACCCGCGCCTCAGACGGCGTGAGCCCTGCCCCTATCAGGACATCAATAACTGCCTCAGAACTTGTAGAGCTCAATGCTGTCCGTTTATGCAGCGTACGCCCTGTGTCCACAAGGCCCACGAACCCCATAGCTCCCCCGGCGACAATGCATACCGTAGATATTTCCTGCGATGCAAAGGCTTTCGCCGCGTCCGCAACAACGATACCTCCACACCATATCGCCAGCCCAACGAGAAGCACCACCGGATAGGCAAATCTAAACGATTTGCAGCTATGTTGTTCCTGGAAGGACAGGAGTGCGTCAACGGACATGCCAGCGAGCACCATGCACGGAAAACCGATCATCATGTGCCCCATCGGAGAGGCATCGTTATGACAGCCCAAATACTGCAGTCCGATAATCACCATGGCCGAAGCAAACCAGATGATCGCAATAAAACTCGCCAGGAGCACTTCTCGATTCCTCACATAGCGATTCCAGATGAAGAAGAGCGCACTCGTGTACAGGAGGGTCGAACACGCAAAGAAGATCGGTGGCAAGCTTGCTATGGCATCGACGTTTAAAACAGCGACTTCGTTAATCTGGTAGAAACCCCACCCCACCATTGAAAAGCCCGCAATGATGCAAAACGCCTGCTCTCTGCGCGGAAAGAAACCGACGGTCTGAGTCATTGTCTTCGAGTCACCCGTACGCACATCCTCAGGCATCGAGGTCTCGTCGCCTCGCTTCTCAGTGCGCACAACCCACGCTAACAACGTGCACAGAATTGCCGCGGACGTTGCGATCGCAACCGTATACCACACAGCCGTTGCAGATGAAACGGAAAGAACCATGGCAGCCACCGCGGCGCATTCCACAATCCCGCAATGAGCACGTCGCGCAAGATTAACCACGCTTTCAAAACCCACCACGAGCGCGGACAACGCCAACGAGCTGAAAAGAACTGGGAGAATCCCAGTGGTAGCTATACGGCCAGACAGCGCACATGACACAGGAACAATCAGTGCGGAACACACCGCGGCATACCGAAGCATACCGCGTCGCATCTTTCTCGAATCTACTTGATTGCTGAAAATGAGATAGCAAGATGCCAGCATAAGCAGAAGCGACGGCAATGTCGACCACACCTCGTCGCACAACCACGCACGTGACCCGCTCCACGGTAGTAAGAGTGACCCAGCCAGCGCGAACCATGCCACCAAACCCAAAGCAGCGACGCTCCGACGCACTGGGCAAGGACCCCTCCCCATCACCTCGGCCGTCTGTACCGACTTGGGCGTGGTGAACTTGGCGCGCGCCTCATCAAGCGACTCGACGCCTGCCTTTGCATACGCTCGCAAACGGTACGTTCCCGCCGTTGATCGTGATACGCCGAGTTCCTTGGCTATGGAGGCCAAAGATCTACCTCGGAGGCTTTCCATCAACACGAACAGCTCGCGTTCAGACAGGTTGAAAGGACCCAATTGTTCCGCAAGCGATTCAGGGGAAACCAAAACACACTTCTCCTCGCGCGATTCTTCCACATATCGACCCCGCGTGACGAAAGCACGCAAGAACAAAGCGAGGACGGAACATCCATCCAATGCTGCAAGCAAAACAACTTCTGGCATGCCGTGCGCAGAGGTTCCGTCAACCAGAAGACCGGCCATTTGCTCCCCCACAGAAGCAACGAGCGTAAGCACAGGCACCAATTCAACGCAGGCAAGCACTCGAAGCGCGCGCGGCTCATCTCCCCACACAGAGAAGACCGCCCCGATCATGTTCAGCCCAAACAGAAGCGAAAACAAAAGGGGCAACATGCCGGGCGAGCAGTCAAACGCGCAAAAAGCAAGGACCGCAAGGCCTCCAATCGCAGCAGCAGCCAATGCAAGCCGAGGCCCACCAACCGAGAGATAATAGAGCGCAACCATGCCGGCGAACACAGCCAACGCCACCACGAGCACCCATCGAGGCTCCACAGGGATAACCCCTATCGCCCACACATGAGAGCCGTTCGGCATCACGCGAATCCAACCCGTCATTACTTCGTACACAGCCACCAACAGTGCGGCGCCCAACATCGCGGGGAACAGTAACCGCATCTTCTGAGGAAAAGCGGCGTTGAAGTACCGGGATTTTTTGACACACTCCTCTTCGCCATTTCGCGATAACAGGCGGACGAACGCCGTTCGCATGCGTGTCGAACACATCAGGGAAAATGAAACACAGAGGGGCAAGGTTCCGGCAATCGCCCGTGCGATCATGGTCAAATCGCTCCACTTGCCACCAAAAACAACCAAGAGCAACCGCTGTGGAACTGGAACAACTGCATTCCACAATAAGCCGCACGCGGCAACACCGCAGATGAGAAGCACGGATGCGGCAGCCACCGTGCTCAAGGCACCAAGAAACTTGCCCCCATCCCTCATTTCTCTATTGCTCTCTTCCCAAGACACTGTTCACATACACCCGTTCAAGCCAGCCCGATTCGCCGCCCTGCGGCGCCACTGGAAAAACGGCACCTTTATTAAACATATACACCTTCGTGCAGACTCGCTCGAGCTCGCTGAGCAGATGACTGGACACCACGACAACCGCACCGCGATTTGCGAGCTTTTGGATACAGTTGCGCAGAGTTATCACACCGAGCGGATCCAAACCGTTCATTGGCTCGTCAAACAGGTAAAGAGGAGGAGCGGCGAGCAATGACTGAGCCAAAGCGAGGCGCTTTCTCATTCCCTGCGAATAGGACTTGACTGGGACATTGAGCTTGGGATCCAGACCAACCGTCCTCATGCATGCATCGCAGTACTTTTGAATATCTCCGCTTGCGACGCCCCTGAGCTTCGCAAGGAGAACAAGGTTCTCCCTCCCCGTCTTCTCTTCAATGAACGGAGGGGTTTCCAGCATGATGCCAAAAGGAACATGACGATGTTCTCCCAGCGCATGACCGAGCACCTGCCCGCTTCCCTGGCGGGGAACAACAAGACCTGCCAGCACGCGCAGCATCGTGCTTTTTCCCGCGCCGTTGGGTCCCATAAACCCGATAACGTCTCCCCTTTTCGCCTCAAGAGAAGCATTGGAGAAAACAATTCGATCCCTGTACGAAACGCTCACGTTTCTCAGGGAAATCGCCGGTCCACCACCGATGACAGACGTGGAGGCCCCCATCTCTCTACCACCTCATCCCTCTATCGCCCCAATACGTTCAAAACCATCTATCTACAATTCCGCGTATGCGAGGCGTCACGCTCGCCCGTGAAGCCTTCTTTCGTGGACAAGAAGCAGCACCATCGAAATGGCCGATAGAACCGCAAGCATCGACAGCAAACTCGCCCAGTTGTTAATCGGATACGTGCCCGCTGCAACATCCGAAGCGACCGCGATATACCCCTGATATGCGCCACCGGCAAACTCCTGAAAAAATGAAGCCCCCAATCGGTAGTTCACCAGACACAGGCGATCGACAATCCAGCCTATCGTTTTGATCCAAGAGGTAATCCCCAGCAACATCCCCAAACTTGTGACCAGTGACTCGAACTGCGAGGCAATCACATAAAACAGAGCAACAACCAACGGAGCCGCGCTTGGAGATTTCAAAAAAGAGCATACCGCCATGGCAGTCCACGACAATACAGTTTCAAGCGCCCCAAAACCCAAGACAAGCGCAACAATGAGCGCGGCGTAATTCCAGCCCATGGGAATTGGCCCGTATTGAGCCCAAATACTGTCCTGCGGCCCACTCGATGCCAGCCATGCAGAAGGTTCAATCGCAATGGGGAGATCGAGCAAGAGGCATGACACCAGGATGCATGCGGCAATGAAGAGTAGTACGACGCCCTGACACACAACTGCCGCGGTAACAAGTTTTGCCGCTACATACGTCGAAGCGCCCCGCGTCTCGCACGCAATCAGAGTGCGCATCCCACCCGAATAATCTCGCGCTACAAGATCGGAGCACAGAATGCCGCACACAATCGGAAGGATAATCCCCGTTATCAACTGGTTGTTGAGGGCCAGATATGCCATATCAAAAGCAGTCGGCGAAACGCTCATGCCATCGTCGGCGAGTTGAGGCGCCGCGATCGCCATCTGCTGCAGCAAGTTGCCCCGCGCAAGCACAACCATCGCAACGAGGGAAACCATCGTCAATACCATACGGAACGGTGTCACGAACCTCCGCAGCTCGAAACTGACAAGCCGTCGGAACGCTGAAGACGCACTATGGACACTGCGCATGACCCCTCCTCATCTCATCGAATCGTTTTTGGGTCACACCTGCGGCTTTCATTCGGAGAGAACGCGGTGCCTTGACCGCAACCAACACCGATGCCGCAAGCACGACAAGGCAGAAGGAAATCTCGGAGCAAAGAAACACATGCAGCGTGGCGCTTGTCTCCGTATACGCCATCAGGCTATATACGGGTTTCGCCAGCCTCTCCGGCGGCATACCTAGAGTTCCCAATACTCCAGCGATAACCGTCATTGCGGGGGTATAAGACAGCGTGAGCCATATCATGGGAATAGCGAGCACCCCGGCGTGCTTCCAGCGGGCAATCAAGGCAAAGCCCATGGATGCGGCGCCGATCGCTACCACCCGAAGCATGCCGACCAAGATCGCACCGGCATAATTGATCGCCATGGAATCTGTTAGAACTCGGACCCCTGCACTCGCAAGACTCGTCATGTACGCGGCATCAAGCGTACCGCGACAGAGCAACGCGCATACCAACAGGATACATACGCTCATCGCAACAGCGGTGCATAACGAGAGGGCAGTTGCCACTAATATGAATTTCAGCGCCAGAACCTTGGCGTCTTCACCGTTCGATTGAATCATCACAACGTAGCCGTTTGCCAAGTGCTCTTCGGCATAGGCGCACACGACGAACGGCACGATGAGCCACGGGGCGGCGGAGCGCCCAAAGGCCTCCGCCGCCAGAACGAGAGGTGGCAAATCGATGCCCATGATCTCAACTTGACCTGCATTTCCGTACGCAGTCAGCATCAGCTGAACGAGCTCATAGAACAACAGCGCGAAACAGGCGAGAAACGCCCAAACCAGCTTCCGCCCTGTGCATAGGCGCAACAGCGTAAAAAAAGATCGAGACATCCTAGCATCCATCCGCTTGCCACGTGCAACCTCCCCTTCACAGAGCCATTACGGGAAACGATACGTCCAGGTCCCCTGCAAGCTATGGCTGGCATTGATAGCCTGAGCTTCCGGCCTTGTAGATATCTGGCCGCCATAGTTATTCATAAAAACAGTTGTTGTTCCGTTGTAGCACGCCTTGGGGTAAGAAAGAACCGAGCCATAAGCATCACATACCCGAATACGGACACCGGAGGTGCGCGACAGATTTGCCTTAATATTCCCATTGGGCGTTAGAGGCCGAGTCACATCGGGCGTATAGCCGCCAGTGGTGGCATAAATCTGTATCGGATACGTTCGCGTTTCATTCAAGCCAAAAGGTACTGAATCAGCTCCAAATGCAGCCCCGCCAAACACGGAGGCCGCTAAGAAAACCGATGCAACAGCCGCACCCAGCTTAACCTTCAATCCACGCATTTCTATCCCTCCTTGTTTTTATTGGCTTTCCCTTTGTCGTCGACGGCGAGTTCATTCTTAACCCGTCATACCTGTTCTGTCTGTCGTACACCCCTGATGAAATGCATGTTTCCTGTCGTACAGCCTTACGTAAAAACGGAACGGCCCCGTACTTCGGAGCCGTTCCGCAATGCAATGTATATAGATTCGCGTGGTCTACTTTGGAGCTTTCTTAGATTAGTCCCAAGTGCACAAAGGCGTTCCACATGCCGTCGTCGTCCACATCCGTGGTGACCCAATCGGCAGCGGCCTTGGCCTCGTCGCCGCCACTGCCCATGCACACGCTCGCGCCGCAGCACGCGAACATGGGGATGTCGACCTTGGCGTCGCCCACGGCGATGGTGTCTGCCATGTTCGCGCCCAAGTGTTCCACGAGCACACGGATGGCGTGCGCCTTGTCGAGCCCCTTCACGCCCAGGTCGCCAAACAGGGCATGTTCGCCCTTGCCGCCCCAGGTGCGCGCCACCAGATCGGGGAACTCCTCGACGGAGTCCAAATGATCCTGGTAGGTCGACAGGATGAAGCTCACCTTGTTGAGGTCGTCGCGATAGAGCTCGCCATCGTAGATGAGCGTGTCCATGAACGCATGGGCCGAGGTCTCGGCGTCCTCGTCACTGGCACCCTTGCCCTTGGCGTAGAGTCTCATGATCGGGCCGGCCGCCTCGCGAAAACGTTCGCTGGCGAACAGGCCGTTGTTGGACTCGAGGTAGAACTCCAGCCCGCGCCCGTGCAGCCAGTCCACAATGTGGCAGCACTGCTCCGCCGTAATGAGCTGATGCATCACCACCTCACCCTCGGACTCCACATAGCAGCCGTTGCCGCCGATCATGCCGTCGAAGCCGATCTCCCAAATCTCCGGTGGATTCTCGGCCTTGCTGCGGCCGGTGCACATGTACACGCGGTGCCCGTTGGCGCGGGCCGCCTTGATGGCGTCCTTCGCAGACTGCGGCACGTTGTTCTCGTAGTCGGTGATTGTACCGTCCACATCGAGGAAGACGATCTTGGATTGCGCCATTACTCGAGCCCCTCGGCGCCGTTGGACTTGATGATTTTCTGGTACGCGAAGAAGCTGTCCTTGCGGCGACGCTCGTAGGTGCCGGTGCCGTCGTCGTACTTGTCCACGTGGATGAAACCGTAGCGCTTGCGCATCTCGCCGGTACCGGCGGAGACGAGGTCGATGGGGCCCCACCAGGTGTAGGCGATGAGGTCCACGCCGTCGGCGACGGCCTCGCCCATGGCCTTCACATGGCTCTTGAGGTAATCGATGCGGTACTGGTCGTGGATCGAGCCGTCGGCCTCGACCTCATCGTAGGCGCCCATGCCGTTCTCGACCACCATCA
The DNA here is from genome assembly GCF_052346665.1 of Collinsella sp. Lineage (NCBI taxonomy): Bacteria > Bacillati > Actinomycetota > Coriobacteriia > Coriobacteriales > Coriobacteriaceae > Collinsella > Collinsella sp. Next base: position 27,132 of record NZ_DAWDUX010000019.1, on the reverse strand, counting down.
GCGGAATCTCGTAGCGGGCGTAAATCATATTGAGAGCGATGCGCAGACCCTCGGGGTCAATCTGCCAGCCCCAGTCGGTGCTCTTGAGATAGGGGTTCTTGCCGCCAAAGGTCATGTTGCCTTCGGTCATCTCATGGTCGGCATGCGTACTCACGGTGCCGGACATGTAGTAGGAGAAAGTGTAGAAGTCCACCTTGCCGGCAGCGATATCCTCGAGGTCACCCGGCTCCATCGCGAGCTCGATGTCGTTTTCGGCCCAGAAACGCTTGGCGTAGAACGGGTAGGCACCGCGCACCTGGACGTCGGAGCAGTACCAGTTCATGCGGTTCATCTCGAGCTCGTTGGCGAGCACGTCGGCGGGATCGCACGTACCAGGGTAGCTCAGGATGAAGCAGTCCATGTTGCCCATCTTGAACTGCGGGTACTTCTCGTGAGCGAGCTTGACCACGCGGCCATGCGCCACGAACTGATGGTGCAGGGCCTGGTAGCGCTGCTGCGGCGTGGTCTTGATGGCAGACGCCGGGCCCTCAAAGCCCTGAATGAGACCAGTCTCCATCATGGCGCCCATGTCCATGGTGCCGCAGTTGATCTCGTTGAAGGTGAGCCAGAATTTGACCTTGTTCTGGTAGCGCTCGAACACGGTTGCGCAGTAGTTCTCGAAGAAGCCGATGAGCTCGCGGGAGGCCCAGCCGTTGTACTTCTCGACCAGGTGATAGGGCATCTCGTAGTGCGACAGGGTCACGAGCGGCTCGATGCCGTGCTCGCGGCAGCAGTCGAAGACGCGGTCGTAGAAGGCGAGGCCGGCCTCGTTGGGCTCGGCGTCGTCGCCGTTGGGGAAGATACGGCTCCAGGAGATGGACATGCGGAACATGTTGAAGCCCATCTCAGCGAACAGCGCGATGTCCTCCTCGTAATGATGGTAGAAGTCGATGCCGTCGTGATTGGGATAGAGCACGTCGGGCTTGATGTCGACCGTGATCTCACGCGGCTTCTCGTAGCTACCGCCGGTGAAGTGGTCGTCGACGGAGGGGCCTCGCCCATCGACGTTCCACGCGCCCTCGAACTGATTGGCCGCCGTTGCGCCGCCCCAATAGAAATTCTTAGGGAACATTACATCCTCCTTTGTCCCGGCTTTTCCAGGTGCCCCAGATCAGCGTGAACGCAAAGGCGCGGTGTACTGGCGTACATAAGCCTTTGGGTTCGCGCCGAGGTGAGGTGCCTGGGAAAGCCGAGCGAGTTAGGAAAGGTCCTCGCCGTTGGTGGCGATAACCTTCTTGTACCAGTCGAAGCTCTTCTTCTTGGAGCGCGCAAGCGTGCCGTTGCCCGCGTCGTCGCGGTCGACGTAGATAAAGCCATAGCGCTTGGACATCTCGCCCGTGGAGGCCGAGACCAGGTCGATGGGGCCCCACGTGGTGTAGCCGAGCAGGTCGACGCCATCCTCGGTCACCGCATCGCGCATGGCCTCGATGTGCTGGCGCAGGTAATCGATGCGGTAATCGTCGTTGATGGAGCCGTCTTCCTCGACGACGTCCTTCGCGCCCAGGCCGTTCTCCACCACGAACAGCGGCTTCTGATAGCGGTCGTAGAGGTCGTTGAGGGTGATGC
>NZ_DAWDUX010000019.1:0-25517 GCF_052346665.1 Collinsella sp. | reverse complement strand
GATGCGGAACCCGAGCGGGTCGATGGCCCAGCCCCACTGGCTCTCCTTGAGGTAGGGATTCTTGGTGCCCGCAAAGGCGTTGCCCTCGGTCTTGGGGGCGTCGGAGCCCTCACCCGCGGAGCAGCGCGTGGAATAGTAGCTGAAGGAGATGAAGTCGACCGTGTTTTCGGCCAGGATCTGCTTATCCTCGTCGGTCATGCCCACATCGATGCCCTCGCGCTCGAGCTTCTTGAGCGCGTAGGACGGATAGTACCCGCGGCTCTGAACGTCGACGAAGAAGTAGTTGTCCTGGTTGGCGAGCTGGGCGGCGCGCACGTCCTCGGGGCGACAGCTGTAGGGGTAGTAGCTGCCCGCCGCGAGCATGCAGCCGATCTTCACGTCGGGGTCGATCTCGTGGGCGATCTTGGTGGCCCAGGCGCTGGCGACGAGCTCGTTATGGGCGGCCAAATACTCGACGGCCTTCTTGTCCTCGCCCTCCTCGAACACCAGGCCGGCGCCCATGAAGGGCAGGTGCAGGATCATGTTGATCTCGTTGAAGGTGAGCCAGTACTTCACCAGGCCCTTGTAGCGGGTGAAGAGCACGCGGGCGAGGTTCTTGTAGAAGTCGATGAGCTTGCGGTTGCGCCAACCGCCGTATTCCTTGATGAGGTGGATGGGGCAATCGAAGTGCGTGATAGTGACGAGCGGCTCGATGCCGTGCTTCTGGCACTCGCGGAACACGTCCTCGTAGAAGGCAAGGCCGGCCTCGTTGGGCTCGGACTCGTCGCCGTTGGGGAAGATGCGCGTCCATGCCAGGCTCATGCGGAAGGTCTTGAAGCCCATCTCGGCGAAGAGGGCGATGTCCTCCTTGTAGTGGTGGTAGAAATCGATGCCGGTCTGCGCCGGGTAGAAGTACCCGTCCTCGAAATCGAGCATCTTGCGGACACCCATACCCACCGCGAAGCGATCCTTGCCGTGAGGCATCACATCGACGTTGGCCAAGCCGCGGCCATCGACGTCATACGCACCCTCGCACTGGTTCGCAGCGGTGGCGCCACCCCACAGGAAGTCGTCACGAAAACCCATCTTGCATCCCTTCTCGCGCGCCGAGCCCACTGCCCCATGCAGCATGCACTCGGCGAACCTTAGCTCCAGTATGCCGAGCGCGAAAGTCCGCCACAATGCCTCAGACCGATGCTGATACTTCTTTTCTATGCCGTTTTACGAACTACACAACGCGATTGATACATCCTGATACCTTTTGCGAAATCCCCAGATCGTCATTGGGACCACATGGATTCAGGCTCCGTGCATCCCTATTCGAAGTAATGCATCTTGTTGGTGGGAAACCCGATGGTCACGGCGAAAAACTCCCCCGGGCGCGCGTCCGCCCGCACGGAAAGCCCCATCTTGCCGCATAGGCGCTTGACCAAGTACAGGCCAATGCCCGTGGCTCGTTTGCCCGTGCGTCCATTGTCGCCCGTGAACCCACGATCAAAGACGCGCGGCAGCTCCGCTTGCTCAACCCCGCAGCCGTTGTCACGGACCTCGAGCTCCACGCGCTCCGTCGCGCGCCCCTCGTCGACCAACCTGCTGGTAAACACGATTTCGGCACCCTCTCCTTGGGCGTACTTCGCGCTGTTCTGGATAAGCTGGCCCAGGATGAACGTCATCCACTTCTCGTCGGTAAACACCGTGTGGTCAAGCCCTCTACGAAACGGCGACACGTGGGCGCCGATGAGCACGCGCGCGTTCGCGCGAACTGCGTCGCCCACGAGCTTCTGGAGGTCATAGGCGCGAATGAGGTAATCGCGATCAAGCGACTCGGAGCGCGCAAAGAACAGCGCCTGTTCGATGTAGCCCTCAACGCGGTCGAGCTCCTCGCCGAGCGCCTCGGTCTTAACAAGGAGTTTCTCTCCCGTCTCGTCGGCGGGCGCTGCCTCCATAAGGTTCTCCAACATCAAGTGGGAGGCGGCCAAGGGCGACTTGGCCTCATGCACCCACGTTTCGACGTACTCGCGATAATCCTGGGTCTGACGACGATACTCAGCCACGTCATCATTGGCCGCTTTGGAAACGCGGCAAAGTGCCTCGTACGCCAGGCGCCCTTCCAAAAACTCGGGTCTATCCATCATCTCGGTGATCCACAGGGGATGCTCGACATCATCGATGCATGCAACCAAGTCGGCGTAAAATGAGCGCTTTCGGCGGTAATCGACAACGAGCGCCACCAGTGCCGACCCCACGATCAGCAAGGCCATCAGCGCACTCACTGCAAACCCCGCGCCGCCCACCGCGGAAATGAACGCGCAAAGCGCCGCCGCGATGCAGGCAAGCGCCATGTGAGGCCATGACGAAGCAAGGAACTCGGATAACTTCATCGTGCACCCCTACACCGAGTAGCCGCGACCGCGATGCGTGGTGAGATACCCCGTGATCCCGATTTTTTCCAGCGTAGTGCGCAAACGGTTGATGTTCACGGTGAGCGTGTTGTCGTCCACAAAGGCGTCGGAGTCCCATAGGTCGCGCATGATCGCCTCTCGGCTCACAATCGTTCCCGCATGGGCGATAAGCAGCGAGAGGATGCGCATCTCGTTTTTGGTGAGCTCGATGGAGCGGCCGGTCTGCGTTGCGGTTGCCGTGGAGCGCGACAGATCGAGGGCCACGCCATTGTGCTCGAGCGCGCGGCTGGAATCCGATGCGCCCTTGACGCGACGCAGCAGCGCCTGCACACGCGCAACGAGCACGCGCGCACTGTAGGGCTTGGGTATGAAGTCGTCCGCGCCCATGGTCATGCTCATGACCTCGTCGACCTCGGTCACGCGCGACGTGAGCACGATGACGGGGATGTCAGACTGCTGGCGCAGCTCGCGGCAGACAAGTTGCCCGTCCGTGCCCGGCAACGTGAGGTCGAGCAGCACAAGGTCGGGGCGGGCGGCCAGGATATCCTCGACCACGTGATCGAAGGTAAGGCAGTACGAAGTCTCGTAGCCCTGACGCTCGAGCACTTCGATGACCTCGTTGCGAATGGGGGCGTCATCCTCGACCACGAATATGCGCGCCATGCCACCACTTCCCTTCCACCGCCTCGTGCGCGAGGGCGTGTTCGCCGCGCGCGTGCAGCCGATTGACGTTTTGTCGTGCTTTCATTATGCCCCGCCTAGCCTCGCAACGAGAACGGCAAGCAAAGAGCTTTCATCAATGTAAGGAGCCGGCACAGGCGCGCGGGTGGGCGATTGCCTCCGCATGAGGGGCAACTTCTTCCGCGAGAGTTAACTTTCGCGGAACGATACACACGAATCGCGGCAAAACGGGCTGCGAGAGTTAACTTTCGCGGCAGGAATGCGGCTGAGGGAGACCGGCGGCGCGGGTAAGGGCCCGGTTGCGCGTAGCACATCAGGCAAAGAGCTTGCGGACGTCAGCCGAGAGCTGCGCCGCGTCACCGCTGGTCGCTCCGCGCTCGACCACCACGCCGTGCTCGTCGGAGATGAGGAACACGGCATCGCCCTCACCCGCAGCGCCCGCAACCTGCTCGGCCGTCACGCCGTCCACCAGCGAGCGTTCAACCGCATGACCGCGAACAGCGGCAAGCTGCTCTACCAGCGTTGCGGCACCGCAAAGAGCCTCGCCGGGCGCAGCGGCGAGCAACACGCGACCATCGGCGGTAAGCACGCCAAGAAGTTCGGGCGCCACCCCGGTGCCCGCCGCCTCCGCACGCGCGATGGAGGCACGGGACACAAGCGCGGCACGCGACGTATCCGCCAGCGGCTCATACGGCCCAACGCTCATAAGGGCATCGCCGTTCACATCGATCACCAGCATGAGCACGCCGTTCGGATCCTCATACTCCCCTGCCGCAAGCGACCATTCGACATGTTGTTTGGCCCATGAAAGCATGTTCGTGGTGAGGGGCGCACCGTTGACCACGCGCTGCGACAACGCTCGAATGTGGCGGTTGATGAGCGGAACCTGTCGGCGGTTCATGCGCCAACGGCACACCAAGGCGGGGTCGGCCAGCTCGAACTTCTCAAGACCGCGCTCCTGCTCGGCGCAAAACATCTCGTACGCGGCGCATTCCTCAGCCGAATTGAAGAACGGTTCGATGTCGCTCACGGCGAATCCTCCTAAGCAAAAACGTACCGGGAAAACAATTCCCCGGCACGTTCAAATCACATACAACACCCTCGGGCAAAGGAAAGTCGAGGTACACCACCCAGCTCGATCCAGGTCGGCGAGGTCTTTCCAGGTTCCCTAAAAACCCTCCAAACCGGCGAGGGCTTTCCAGGTGCCGCAGATTGGGGTGAAAGAGGAGGGCGCACGCCTAACGTACGGCGCCCGACGATTGAACCCCAAGGTGCGGTGTCTGGGAAGCCCGCAGCAGCCCGTTGCTGCTTAGTGACGGAAGTGACGGGTGCCGGTGAACACCATCGCGATGCCATGCTCGTTGCAGGCGTCGATGGACTCCTCGTCACGCACGGAGCCGCCAGGCTGGATGATGGCGGTCACGCCGTGCGCAGCCAACGTGTCCACGTTGTCGCGGAACGGGAAGAAGGCGTCGGACGCGCACGCGTAGCCGTCGGCCTCCCAGCCCAGGCGCTCGCAAACCTCTTCGGCGCGCTGGCAGGCCAGCAGCGCGGAATCGACGCGGTTGGGCTGACCGGGGCCCATGCCGATACCCATCTCGTCCTTGGCGATGAGAATGGCGTTGGACTTGACGGTCTTGCAGACCTTCCAGGCAAACATGAGGTCGCGCATCTCGGCATCCGTGGGCTTGCGCTCCGTGGGGAACGTGAAGGTGGCCGGGTCCTCGTCGACCGTGTCGACGCGCTGGACGAGCATGCCGCCGTCGACGGTGCGCATCTCGAGCTTGGCATGGCCGGAGGCCGCACCCGTGGCGAGGACGCGCAGGTTGGGGCGCTTGGCAAGACGCTCGAGGGCCTCAGGCGTAAAGCTCGGGGCAATGAGAACCTCGACGAACAGCTTGTCGCGGTCGGCAAAGTGCTCGACGAGCGACAGCGGCACCTCGCGGTTGACGGCAACGATGCCGCCGAAGGCGCTCTTGGGGTCGCACGCGAAGGCGCGGTCGTAGGCCTCGGTCACGTCGCCCGCCACGGCGGAGCCGCAGGGGTTCTGATGCTTGAGGATGATCACGCCGGGCTCGTCGAACTCGCGGACGGCGTTCCAAGCCGCCTCGGCGTCGAGGAAGTTGTTGTAGGAGAGCGGCTTGCCCTGGAGCTGCTCGGCGCCCACGAGGGGGGCGTCGGAGGAGAAGAGCGGGGCGTTGGCGGCGTCGAAGCGGTAGACCGCGGCGGCCTGCTGCGGGTTCTCGCCGTAGCGCAGGTCCTGGGCCTTCTCGAGCCTCATGCCCATGGACGCGGGGGCAGCGAACTCACCCTCGGCGGTGAGCGGCGCGGTGGTGGCACCCTCGACCTGGGCGGCGAGCCAAGTGGAGATGGCGGTGTCGTACGCGGCGGTGGTGGTGTAGACCTTGACCTGCAGGCGGCGGCGCGTCTCGGGCGTGGTGGCGCCGTCATTGGCGCGCATCTCGGCAAGGACGGCGTCGTAATCGGCGGGGTCGGACACCACGGTCACGGCGGCGGCGTTCTTCGCGGCGGAGCGCAGCATGGAGGGGCCACCGATGTCGATGTGCTCGATGGCGTCGGCGAAGGTGACGTCGGGGTTGGCGACGGTCTTCTCGAACTCGTAGAGGTTCACGCAGACGAGGTCGATCATGCCAATGCCGTGCTCGGCAGCCTCGGCCATATGCTGCTCGGAGTCGCGACGAGCGAGCAGGCCGCCGTGAACCTTGGGATGCAGCGTCTTGACGCGGCCCTCCATCATCTCGGGGAACCCGGTGTACTCCTCAATCGGGACGACGGGGACGCCGGCCTCGACGAGAACCTTGGCGGTGCCGCCGGTGGAGATGATCTCGACACCGAACTCCTCTGCCAGCGCCTTCGCGAACTCAACCACGCCGGTCTTGTCCGTAACCGAAATCAACGCGCGCGAAACCTTTCCAAGGTCTGCCATGTGCCCTCCTTCGCAGGGGTGACGCGCCGCAAGCAGCGTGCGCATCTCTATCTAACATGCACCTACTGTACCGCAGGCGGCAAACACTCACATCGCTCAACGCGCGCGATTTGGAGAACTTGCCGAGAAACCATGGCGTTTGCGCGAAAAATATGAGGTGAACGACGGGTTCCACGAACGCACCACAACACGTGCACGCTGCGGTGGTAGAAACGAGAGGACGACAGGAGGATCCATGGTCTCGCGCGTAACGTATAGGCCTTTTGACGAAGGCGACTTCGAGGATATTGCCGCCATCATTCAGGAGGCGTGGCACACCGAAGTCCCCTCGCCCGAATACGGATTTCTCGAGGCCTGCAACGACCTCTCATACTCGCTCTCCATTTCCCCCTTCTCGCAGGTGGCCCTTATCGACGATAAGCCGTGCGGCATTGTGCTCGCTTGCCCGAGCGCCACGCGCGTCCGCGCCCACAAGCGCTGGTTCGTCATGTCCAAAGACTACTTCCGCCGCATGCGCGAACTTGAACCCGAGGCTGCCGCCAATTACTGGAAGGGTGTCCAACTCACCGAGTCTAAAAATGACAAGCTGCTGAGCGACAGCGGTTTTGCCGGGTCAACGGAGATCACCCTGCTCGCGGTTGGCGAATCGGCACGCGGTATGGGCATTGGCAGCGTGCTTATCGATGCGGCGACCACGTATTTGGCCGAAGAGGGCGCACAGCGGGCGTTCCTCTACACCGACACCGACTGCACCTGGCAGTTCTATGAACACCACGGTTTCAAACGCGCCGGCACGTATCGCAGCACGCGCGAAGAGCGTCGCCTGCTCCCCAAAGAGATGTACGTGTACGGACTGGACCTCTCCGCTTAGAATCGACGCCGCTGTCCTGTAGCCCTCGCATGCATCACGGGATCCCTCGGACTTCGCGCCGCGCAAAGCCGATTCATCGCACAAAACATCCCCTGCATGCCGCGAATCGGGCGTTTTTGTAACGAGTTCTCGGACGAGGCGAGTAGCAGGGAAATCCGGTCGGCATTTCCGCAGGTCACAACTGTTCGATGATGGCGTCTACTCGAGCCGTTCTGATTTTCGTTACAAAATCGCCCGATTTGCGGCATGCACTTGAGCTTGTGGGGCGCGAGAGGCGCCCAACAAGCGAAAGATGCGGCTTGTCGCCACCAGAATGCGCGTTAGAAGCTGCCGCCGCCTCCGCCGCCAACGCCCCCGCCTCCTCCACCGGAGAAGCCGCCACCAAAACCACCGCCCGAGCTGCTGGAGCTCGAGGAAAGTTCCGCGACCGTGGCCTGGTACGCATCGTGCATCTCGCTCATGGGCGAATGCAGGCCACCGTGACCGTAGTACCACCAGTAGCTGGGATAGTAATACATGCCGTTCTCGTCCTCGCGCAGCTCGTTCGGCACGGCGTCGGCAAGCTGACGCAGAACCTCGTCGCTTACGCCGAACGCCACGGCGAGTACGAGCATCTTGTTCCACAGGATGAGGTCATCGGGCACCGCCTCGTCCAGATTGGTGAAGTCCTCGAGCCAGCGCTCGAGCGCCTGGCAGCGGTTGAGCAGCTCGACAGCTTCGGATGAGTACATCTTCGCAGTCGCGCCGATGATCGCCGCCGTGACGGACATGCCGATACCCAACAGCACGAACGGCAGATTCGCTGCGTCCGTGTAGAGAATGAAGAGGACGGCAACGATTATCAGGATGATTCCGATGCCCCCCATACCGAATTTGAACCCGGCGGGAACGAGGTTGACGAGGTTCCGGCGCTCGAGCTCCCCGCTCACCTGGTCCTTGAACTCCTGCATGAGATCACCCGCGTCCTCGCCGTCTTTGAGCGCATCGAAACTGACCTCGTCACCGTTCTTCGCGCCTGCACCGAAGTACAGGTTGATCGCGGCCAGATCGATGGGGTCGTCCACGCGCTCACGTGCGACGAGTTTGAGCGAGTACTCCTCGACGGTCTTCTCGCCCAGGCCGAGGAAACGGCTCTCGGTACGAGACTCGTGGTCGATCGCGATCACGCGGTCGTCGGTGAGCTTCATGAGGGTCGCCACGAAGGCGCAATCCTGAACCGAGCCGCCGTACACGAGCGCGGAGAGCACGGCGGGGTGGTCGTTGGACGGGAGGTCTCGGAAATAGGTCTCCTCGAAGACGGGCTTAGGGCTGGTGTACTTGGTTTTGCGCAGGTACACCGCTATCGCCAAGAGTGCCGCCGGGCCGATTGTCAAGATGCCCGTACCGACCGTGGCGGTCGTGCGGGCGCGTTCGCGCTGGGCGTTCGCCTCGTCCGCCCACGCGGCCTCCTCGGAAAGTATGGTGTCCAGGCGCGCATCACCCATCGCCGCCAAGCCGGGCACCCAATCCGTCGGGAACGCAACGCGAACCTCGGCAAATTGGCCCGCATGGACACGCGGGGCAGTTAGGGTCACCACGGGGTTGGCGACATCCCCATCATCGAGCACCACGCTTCCATCAAGCGGACCGTGGCCCCATGAGCGGAAATTGGCATCATCGGTGCCAGTGGTCGCCGGCGTGCCCTCAGAAGCCCCCGCGAACATCACGTTCAACTCGACGTCCTCGGCATCCTCCTCCCACTCGGGACCGATGAATTGCCAATAGAGCTCGGCGGTGTCGGGCCACGCCATCACGGCACCCGTGATCGTGTACGAAACCCACAAGGTCACCTCATCACCATCTTCGCGGGGGACGAAGACCTTGAGTTCAAGGGCGTCGCCCTCGTCCGAAACCGTGTAAACGTGCTGGTCACCCGGCTCCGCGGAGGCGACTTCCTGCATGGGCTGGGAGGCACGACGAGCGTCCGCCTCTGCCCCCTCACCGACCGAACCGTCGTACTCATACACGCTGGAGACCGTTACGGATGAGGTCTGGCCCTGCTCGTTTTGCGCAAAGGGGATGCTCCAGTACACGCCGTTAACCGTGTCCTCAAAGGCAAAGGTGCGCTCCTCGGTGACATTGAGGTCGCCGTTCTCCATAACCTGCGCCTGAATGTTCACGCGTGGAAGCGAGTACGTGTCCGCATGGGCAGTCGCCGGGGCAACAAGCGCGAAGACGAGCGCGAGGACGAGGCCGCAGAACGTGGCGAAAAGGCGCAGCGAGCATGAGGCGCGGCGCTGACAGATGACGCGGACAGGAGATGAGGAATGCGGGCGTGCGAGCATGGGACGCACCTTTCTCTATGTATACGTGCGCCCATTGTACCCGTGCGGGATTCGGTTCTGCCTCGCGGTGCCCCGCGACCCCGCAAACGGCATGCGCCGGAACGGGAGCTCTGCCAAAGCTGGCACGGAAAGCAGTTCAAAACTCGTTTAATCTATCGTGGCCTTGCATTTCCACGTGGGCGCAGCCAGCCCGTAACAGGCCGGCAATTACCTGGCAGCCATAGTCAATTTGCCGTGCCATGCGGCGGTATACTCAGGTTGCGCGCACGCGCCAGATCGACCGAAGGAGTGCATATGGCTATGAACGAGAACGTCGCGAAGGTGCTTGAGGAGCAGATTAACAAGGAGTTCTACTCCGCATACCTGTACCTCACGTTTGCCGACTATTACGAGGACCGTGGCCTCAAGGGCTTCGCAAACTGGTACGAAATCCAGGTCAAGGAGGAAGTCGACCACGCCATGGCAATGCGCCGCTACCTGCTTGACAACGACTACAAGCCCACAATGTTCGCCATTGAGCAGCCCAGCATGCACTTCGAGAACGACCTGGACCCGCTCGTTGCCGGACTGGCCCACGAGGAGTACGTGACGAGCCTCATCCATCACTGCTATGAGGTGGCACACGAGGCGCACGACATTCGCGCGCTGCGCATGCTCGACTTTTTTGTTAAAGAGCAAGGCGAGGAAGAGGCCAACGCTCGCGACATGGTCACCAAGATGAAGCTGTTCGGCAGCGATCCCAAGGGCCTGTACGACTTGGACCGCGAGTACCAGGCCCGCGTGTACACGCAGATGACTGCGTTGCCGCTGTAAGGTCGACCGGAAAACTTGCTAAGCTCCGAGGCGTCTCATTGGAAAGAACGGGGCGCCCCTTTCGCATAAGGGTAAAATTCGGGGCTTAAACTGTGCACGCACTAGGTGCGGTCGAGAAGGGCCAGGTGCCTCGCAATCAATACGTGACTCTTTAACATCCTCCCACCTCTTAAGCCTTCATCTCACGCCCCCAGCGGCCGTTCGACTTCCGATCTCTCATTGATATGGCAGGCATCTAGGAAAGACTAGAACAGCTCCGGAACGTCCATCTGCTCGACATCTACTGTAACCGTTTAACCGGACGGCGGAACCGCCTATCTTGCTCTACCGCCATCTAGGTCAAATAGAGGCGTTCGATATCTATCAGACACATGGCACGTAATAGGCATCGGGCCCGCGCTTTGCAGCCAGAAGATCGCCGCTCTTAACGAGCTTTCTAATCTCGTAGTATGCAGTATCGGGGCCGACGTGCAACAACTCAGCTACATCCCTCTTGGATACCTGCCCCTGCTTTCGGGCAAGCCTCATGATGAGCTCCGGATAGCGTATCGAATCGATGTCCGCCTGTCGGACATACTCCTTGATTTGTCCCGAGCGCTTATAGACCTTCGAGCTCAGACGGTATTCCCTGTGGGCAGCCGACCCGACTGCCTCAACCAGACCCGACTCGACCAGCAGCTCAACCACCTGAACAAGCTGGCTCTTCCTCACGTCGACGGTTCTCGACAGCATCTCAATGGTTGCGCGGCGCATGCGCTTGAGCGCATCGAGCACGAGCAACGTCTGGAGCGGGAGCGGAGCGGCTCTCTTTTCTGACTCTTCCGCGATGAGCCTGATGAATTCTTGGTCGGGCTCACTTCGGGCGATAAAAAGATTTACAGACGTCGGCCCCGATTCAGAATAGTCTGGAAGCGGTTTCCCCACCAGCAAAGACCCCTCATAGATTCGATCGATCCCGCGTCCCGTTCTCTCGGCAAGGCCCACGCGCTTGAGCGCGTCCATAAGGCACGGATTCCTGCCATGGGGATCGGCGGTCAGGAGGTTGTCGATTGATATGCCCTCGATAAACCCACCGGGATTGGAGATCGTGAGGCCCATATCGTCAATCAAGACGCGGACCCTTCCGAGCATCGAGTAGTCCCTGTGACCAAACGCATTTACCAGCGCCTCGCGTATGGCACGGCCGTTAAACGTCTCAACTGGGCTAGTAAACAACCCAAGAGAAACTTCTGTGACGGGATTCCATGGCTTAATTGCATGGGCGATGTCTTCGATAGCGCGCAGCAGAGAGCCCTTGTACGTGAGGTTGACCTTGACATCCGTGCCCACAAGGACCTGAAGAGCCGCCTCCGAAGTTGGAACCGCCTTTGCGAGAACATCCTCGCGACCGATCATGAGCAGGCCCGTCAACGTCGGCATGATTCGACCTGCAACGGTCGTGGTGAACCCCAGCGCCTTCTCGAGCTCCTCATCATTGAGTTCCAAGAGCGTTTTGTCGCTGTTGTTGTATTTCCCAACTATATTTCGCAGGTTCTCCCGTGCCACGGGATCAAAATCCTCACGAGCGGTATCGGGGACGGGCTGGGCGGAATAATCAAGACGGCCCAAATCAGACAACCGCGTTGAAATCTCATATGGATACATGGGAATGCTCTCTGGCTCCCCATTCGCCTTGAGGCGGCGGCGCAAGATGCGCCCCTGAGCCGAGGCGATAACGCTTGCCGATCGCGGGACCTCGATGCGAACGACGGGCTTTCCGCTCTCCGTCAAGATGGTTGTCCGCACGGAAACGGATGGTACCGTTTTGTTTGCGATCATAGCGTTCATCTGCAGAGGGTCTCGATGCTGAGGCTGGGCGCCAGTGGGAACGCCATCGTCCTCGACGCCTATGTATAGCTCGCCTCCATCAGTGTTGGAAAGGGCAACCACCTCGTCGACAATGACGCCTTCCGCGATTGTCTTGCGGTCACTTTTAAACTCGATTGACAAGGTCTCGTGTTCCGGAATGCCCATACTCAGCCCTCCTTATATCTGAATCTATATCTGAAATTATATCTGAGTTCAGATATATCCCGCTATTATCAGATATAGATTCCGATATAGAGTTCTATGGGGTCGATAGCCAAACTTTTGATTGGAACTGGACGGGAATCAGGGCTGCTAGCAACTCTCCTCAGCCCCTTCCCCGCGCACAGTCGAGTTCGTCCGCACGGCTTCGATAGGCACGGAACTGCCCACGGCATGCTCGAACTCTTCAACCTTGTAATCGACGGCAATGGAGTCGATTCTCGCATACTCGAGAGCAATAGCGGTGCTCGCCACCACTGTGAGAATAAAGGTTGCTATCATGATCCACAGCATCTGAATCACACCTCTTCGGCCACGAACGAATAATAGGAGCGCATCTCTCCATACAGCCGCTTTCCAACCGTAGCGTTCTTCAAAAGGTAATACAGAGACGCGAGGCTCAACAGATTGAACGACCCTTCCGCAGCCGTAAAACGAAAGCATCGATAAAGGGTCATGGGATATGAATCTTCATTAGGAACGGTCTTTGGCACTGCGATGCCCTCTTGCAGCAGCTTGTTCCGTGCAGCCCCGATTTTTTGATACTCGTCGTGGTCCGCAATCCCCGCATGTATTCTGTCTGAATGGTACTGAACAAGAAAAGAAACCATGGTTGAACAAGCGAGCGTGAAGGCAAGCCGCTCATTTGCATAATAGGACTTCTCGGTTGCCAAGGCCGAATCAACCATGAGGGGCTCAGCCACAAGCACTGCATAGGTTAGGCAAGCCGCAATCTGATGCCTATCAATCAGGGCGGCATCGTCTTGATAGTAGGCCGATCTGCAATACTGTTGAAATATAGATAGGCGGCGTATATTCTGTCCCTTGCGGCCGCCAAATCATCGCACCTAACGCCCCCTTCCCTCACACTTACAATATATAACACCTCATAGCCACCAATACACAATGCAGAGCTGATGCTCCTCATGCGGCACGATCTTTGAATGCGCGTTGGCAATGAGGATGCAGTCTCCCCCTAGATCCTATCTTTTTAGAAACCCTTTCAACAAAGAGAGCGACTTGCGGTTTGCAATGCAAAAGAAGGCAAGGCAAACAAGCGAAAGCAGGCTAATCTCTACAAGCGAAGAAGCAGCCGATGCCGCCAACGAAGAAATAATGACAGCGACGGCACAGGCAGTGAGCTTCCACCAGTCGACGCGTAGGGAACAGTACTTGTCAGTTTGCCTCAGACGAATGACGAGGATGGTCGCATTTCCGATAAGGTTGCCCAATGCGGCACCCATAAGGCCACTTGTCGGAACAAGGACAAGCGACAAGACGATATTGACGAGAGCCCCCGCCAATGTTGTAGTTGCAGCGCCCTTGGTATCCCTCGCACACATATAGAGAACGCCGGCAAAGGCCGAAAGCGCGTTAAGAACAGCCCCAAGATAGAGAAGGGCGACGACATCAAAGCAAGAATGGTATGCAGAATCCATGGCAATCTGCACAAACAGCTTTGTCAACGGCACTCCAGGAATAAGAAGAGTGACAAGCAGCAAGGCATATTGATTGAAAACCTTGGAAAAATAAGCGTCCTTATCCTTCCTGCTAAACAGCATGACGGCTTGCTCTTGCCACGCAGGAGTAAAGACATTTGACACCATCGATAACGCAGATGGGAATTTCATCGCGACAGAGAAAACACCATTTGCCGAGTAACCCATAAAGCCGACGATGATTAGTCTGCCAAGCATGGTCATCGCCCACCAGCTCAACTGATTTGGCAACAGAAAAAGCGAATAGCGGAGCATTTCCCATGCAGCGCGTACATCGACACCAGAAAAAGCGAAGGTTCTAAGCTCCCTTTGCGGGATAACGAGAAAAAGGGAGGCGACGCATGTTGCGGCCAGCATCGCATAGAGCAGACCTTGGTATCCCACCTGAAGCCTAGCGACAAGAAGATAGCATCCCAAGCAGTAAACAAGCGAATAAATGACGCCAGAGATAGCAAACAGTTTGTTGTTATGGAGACCACGTGTTCCATACTGGAAGCTCTGGAAGAGACATCCCAATACAACGAGGGCATACATCAAGGGCGCATCGGAGAATCTGAAAACGACCCAACAAAGCCAATAAATTGCAGAGAAAGACGCTGTTAAGCCCACAAACAAGCCAAGCCACGTTGAGTAGATGCTTTTCTTATCGGCATGATCATCGATAATCCAGCGGAATAATGATTCTGGAATCGCGAGGACTGCAATCGGCTGTAAGAGCGCCACAACGGTATATACCATATCGTACACGCCCATGTCGCCCGTGGCGATGTAATGCGTGCAGAGCGGGATGATCAGCAACGTCAGAATCTTCGATCCGAACGTGCCTATGGCGAAGATACCGGTGTTTTTCAGCAGATTCTTCGCATGTGACTGTGGCTCTTGCTCCGTAGTCGCCCCATTTTTAACATCAAAACTCAAATTTGATTACACCAACCCAAACTTGCCTGCAAAGTACTTTGCCGAACCCACTATTCCAAACTCATTAAGAGCATCGCGAGTCCGCAAAGAGGAGCGTGCGATGCGATCGAGGCGGCCCTGCACAGCAGGAGCTGTGGATAAACGAGGGTCTCGAGCGAGAAAACTGGACAACTCCCGAGGCAGGGCATCGCGAACATCAGCAAGGTCGCCATCGCAGAGTCCGGTATATGCGAGCACCTTTGCGTTGTCGAGAACCCTATCGACCATGCGGTCATAACGCACCTGTGGAATATAGCCATATTCCTTAAGAGCGGGCCCACAGTGAGACTCGTATAACTCCAATGTCACCTCGCGAGTTTCAACGGGAAGTACCAAACGGTACAAGTCAAGGACATCGGCCCAAGCTTGATGCTGGGATGTCGCAGCGTTGAAGTCTTCACCCGCGGCATCGGGATTTTGAATCAACAGCGCAATCATCCACGCTACATCCTTCGCCCAAGTAAGAGCGCACTGCTTTTTCATCATCTCGGGAACGACCGGAACAGGAAGCCCCCTCATGGCACGCCAGAGCCAGAGGCCGCATTCATACGTACCCAACTGAAATCTGCCCACACCACCGCCGGAAAACGTGATTGCAGGCCGAATGATGGTCCAGTTATTAGTTGGCGAACCACGCAGGACATCCTCTTCCAACGCCTTGATGATTGCGTATTCGCCCCCGGAGCGGTACTTCTTGTCGGGACAAGACTCGAGAAGCCGAGGACTGCTCTCGTTGATAACAGGGAAATCAGCAAAGACGCGATAAGAAGAAAGGAATACGTAGCGCCCCGTCGAGCCAAGCAGAGAAGGCAATATTCTGCGAAAGGCATCGGGCGTCCACGTCATAAAGTCCACGATGGCGTCATAAGAACTGTCCTTGAGCACGACGTCCAGAAAGCTTGGGTCTTTGGCGTTGCCCTGAAGGTAAGTTATAGCCCCCTCTGACCTTCTGGCGCTGCGAGAAGTAACGAAGACCTCCCAGCCCAGCGAGACAAGCCCCTTTTGGAGGTAGCCGCCCATGGCACCCGTACCGCCAAGCAGCAATGCCCTCATCGGATAAGCCCCTTCAACGCACGGACGCCTTTCTCGCCAAGAGCGGATTTGATGGCAGCCTTTGCATTGCCCATCGCACTTTCTTCGATGCCATAAAGAAGCCTGAGCGCCTCGGTATCATCTTCGGGCCGAACGAAGGCTTCGACCAACACAGGTCGCACGCGCGGCTCGGGCGAAGTCAGCATGTCAATCACCGAAAGGTACTCTTCTTTGTTCTCAACCCCCCGATACTCAAAGCCAAGATCCTCGGCGAAGTGCCGAACAAGATCACGAGATTGATGCCCATAGTGTCCGCGCGCACTCACATAAGCGTCCGCCTCTTCGCCAAGGGGATATGCACGGTTGATATGGTTCTTAAATTCAACGCCACAACCATTATTGACAATGAGAATACGCAGGTTGTTCCCCACATGGCGGTTTCCAAGCGCATTCATGTCATAGAAAAACGCGAGGTCGCCAAACACCCCAAAGCAAGGGGCGTCGGTGCCAAGCGAAGCACCCAAAAGGCTCGATACGCCACCATCGATGCCAAAACCACCGGTGTTGCAGTAGCCACGGATGCTATTGCCCTCAAAAAGGCTCCAAGTGCGAAGCGAATTGTAGATACCCATATGCACGATGGACTCTTCGGGGAAAAGCGGCATGGTTTGCTGCGCCATCCATGCGTTGGAAAATGGGAGGTCGGGAATCTTCTCCATGATCGCATCGACTTCACGCATGCACTCATCGCGGAAGTTCGACACCCTCTCGCCACCCATACCGGCATATGTTTCGAAGAACCGCTGCTCGGACATTTCAAAGACATTCTTCAGGCACCCAAACGTGTCACGCACCTCACCGTCGAGATTGACGCGCCATGTCTCCTTTATTCGCCTGGGCACAGAGCCTCCGGAGGTATGACCGATATGGATGAGGATGTCGATATTCTCAGCAGAGGCAATAGCCTTTCCTTGGGAGAAGAGGAGGGACGGATTAACTCGATACTTTCCCCAGTAGTTGCTCGTCTGATCGCAAAGCACGCATGCACCATATGTCTCACAAAACGCGTCGACACTTGCAGTGAGCTCGCTATCCCAACGGCTGTGAGCGCCCACGTACACGGCAACGCGCGAACCGCGCGGAATTACTGGGAAATCATCATCCGGCGTATAGCGGAGAATGGCACGGCTCTGTTGAAGCTCGTCTGTATCGTAAACCTTGGTATAAGTGGTAGTTAGATTGATGTGAACGGGACCGCCGCCATCGCGACGAAGCTCTAGAAGTGCCCTGTTAATGGCTATGTTCGAATATGCAGCATCTTCGGCACTCTGTATGATGGGCACCTGTACGCTCAATTTAACGGTATCGACAGGCTGGACGGTCCGGTCGATAGCTTGTTGGATGTTCTGCCCAATACGAACAGCGTGTTGGGTCGATGTTACGGCGAGCACGGGAAGCTTACGATAGTACGCCTCGGTAAGTCCAGGAAAATAGTTTCTTGAGGCCGTCGCCTGCGTGCAGCTGAGTGCGACTGGCTCGCCTGTCTCCTCGGCCAATCCGCATGCAATATAGGCTGCCGAACGTTCGTCAACAGATGAATAGACCTGGAAGAACGGATCTCTTTGAAGGCTGACCACGAACGATATATTCGTGGCCCCAGGTGAGGCGACGACTTTTCGCACCCCATGCTGCTTCATGAGGCTCATGAGCATCTGGGCATTCTTCTCTTCTGTATACTTCGCACCCATACTGGGCTCCTTTCCCTTAGTTGTTCAGAAATGCTTCGAGGTCATTAGTAACCGCTAACTCGTCTAACTATGTAGCCCTCAGTTGCGTTTTCGCGGGGAATGATCCGACAGGGGTTGCCAACAGCAATGGAGTGCGCCGGAACATCTTGGTTCACGTAAGCCCCAGGAGCAATGAGCACATCGTCCCCAATGCTCACACCACCGACAACCGTGGCATTCACGCCAACAAAGACACAATTGCCCAATGTCGGCACCCCTTTGCGCTGCCCGCGGTTTTCTGCGCCAATGGTGCAGCCTTTCGAAAGGTTAACGTTCGTGCCGAGCGTCGCGTTCCCGTTGACGGTTATGGCCCACGGATGCCCAAGATACAGCCCCCCACCGCATTTGACACAGGGACCAATCTCGATACCGCAATGGTTAGATAGATGTTTGCGAGGTATTGCGAACAGCAGTTTTCTTATGCCTCCCGCTTGACATTGACGCAGGTAGAAAACATAGCGGTATCCAAGGTCCTTTGCCAGAAGCGAAAGGCTCGTTCGTTTGCTTCCGTAGGTATGGAAGGAATCAAGGGCGAATATCCTTGGCGATAATCCCATGTCCTACTCCCTTTCTTCGCCAAGTAACGACGCGAGGGCACCCCGCAAATACCGCAAGGACTGTTCCCGAAGAGCTGCGACACGCTTCGAGGAAGCGGCGTAATCGATGCTGCAGGCAATGTCGTCCGCATCCGAGACACCCCGCCGCAGGAGTCGATGCTCAAGACCGGCCATGCGAAGGAAGTTCTCGATTCGGACATTCTGAGAAGCGGAGCTTCCCGCCTTGAAACGTTCGAAAACTGAAAAGTCTCGCTCGAAAATAGACGAGAACACAAGCCCGTGGAAGGAATCCGTACACACATAGGATGCCCGGTCGATAAGGCTGAGGAACTCAAGCGGTCCAACGCCAGAAAGCGCCAATCCATCCCTACGGACATCTCCGTTGAAAACTGGAACCATTACGAGCTTGAGCCCCAAAGTCTTCGCAATCCCGCGAGCACGCTCCCAATTCTCCTCGGAACGACCGAGAAAATAACAAAGGCAATACTCATCCGAGACGAGATGCCCATCTCTGCGAGAAATGGAACGCCAGTCGTCGGCCTCGAGCAAAACAACCGGATCGCACACCACTTGGCACTCCCCGTCGCAAAGCTCCTCCACCATTCTTGCGCCCTCAGCTTCACGAGCGCTCAACGCATCAAACTTGCGAACAAGCGGCGCCATTGCAGCAGAAGCCTCAGCGGGCAGCTTGTCGCAACCAAAACTCGGCGCATAGGCAATCCTGAGCCTGTCATCGGCAACGAAGTCGAGAAAATAGCGGGGATCGTAGCATCGAGGTGACCACACCTGATCACTCCCGCATACAAACGCATCGAAATGGGAGTTCAGAATTGAGAAATCCTCAAACAAGGAGACGGGCTCAGTCTCGCGTATATATTTGGATGCAAACGCATGAAAGGCAGCATCCTTCTCATCAGATACATATGGAGCAGCACCCATTAGGCGCTGCTGGCATACACGGGCCGCCCTAAAGGGCTTGCTTTTGCGTAGCGAAGATTGATTACGCTGCTGCCAGGGTGCAGGATCGTAGTTCACGAGCCTCGCATCCGCGCCCATGTTCCGTAGCGTACGCTGCAATGCATACGCCTGAAGCACACTGCCGTAGTTCTGAGACTGATACCAGGTCATCTGCGCGATTCGAGCAATCGGTTTGCTAGAGTTCATCTACCACTCCCTTCTCTGCATTTCTCAAGCCTTCGGCAAGAAGGATGAGAGGAACGCAGACTACCGCGTTCATTGCATGCCACTCAGTGAAACCGAAGATGAAGGTGGTCAGTAACGCCGCGACATAAATTGGCTCACGAACTCCGCCCCAAGCGAAGAATCGTTTGACAAGAACAAGAATCCATGCGAAGCCCGCAATTCCGATATTGAATAGAAACGAGGCATACATGCCGTCTACGGTATGAATGTCGTGTATCGTCCCCCTGATAAGCACGATGCCCTCAAACGCATGGTGACCAAAGATGCTCAACCCAGAATAATTCCATTGAGCCCACCACAAAGCTGGCCTACCAGTTAGGAAATCACTTGCCGTTTGACTAAAGGCTGGACCAGTAAACCAAATTGCGCTAATCCAGTAAGTCAATAAAAAGAGCATTAGAGGAATTCCAAGAGTAAACCTAGGAGCCCATTTGGAGAAGCTCCTACACGAACGTCTTTTCCACACTTTTAAGATGAAAACAAACATGAAAAAAAGCAGCAAGGACACGGCCGAGGTACGGGAGCCGGCGATATAGAAAATAACCGAAGTGGCAATGCCGCCAACAAGTATCTTGACCTCAAGTCCAACATCAAATCGGCACCACATTGCCATAGCCCAGACAAAAAAGACGGCAGCACAATAGTTTGGGTGAACAAAGAGGAGCGCTCCACGGCTGGAAGAGATTCCACCAATGTTGAGCCAGGTTTTTCCAACGGATTCGCCCAGCACCCCAGCAACCACATATATGCACAGCATTGAAACGAGAATGACCGTTACGGCTCGCGCCCAAGATCGGATAATCGCCTGAAAATCGATCTCGTAAGCGGCTGACAGAATAAGCGAAGTCGTCAGCAGCACAGACTCACCGGACAATAGATAAGATAGAATTCCCAGACAAACGCCCACCAAGCCCAATCCGCTCGACGAGCCCTTTATCACGAGTACAACGGTTCTGAGCAAAAGGAAGGCGCAGCCGAACAGCTGAAAGACCTTAAGAAGCGCCTCAAACGATTCAAAAAGAATAATGGACTCTAAGAAGAACTTAACGAATAGAGACCAGAATCCCAGCCAGAAGAGCACACTGCTCATATCCATCGGCGAACGTCCCTTAGTCTGTTCAACACAAGAACTATTCACCATGTGCAAGAACCTTCCAGTACTTCTCTGCAACGTCATCCCAGGTGTATAAAGAAGCGATTCTGTATGACCGCTTAGCGACATCCCGATAAAGATTGCCGTCGTCACAGAGTTCAATAAGACGCGCAACGGCCTTATCCACCCAACAATCGCTATCGATCTCGCATCGTATGGCGCTTGAATCGTCGAACAGCGCTGCCGCGCCACAAGACCCAGAGACAATGGGCACGCAGAAGGAGGCTGCTCCCTCTAGAACGGACACATTGAAGGTGTCAAATCTGCTGAGCCCGGCATAGAAATCTGCGTTCTGGTAGAGATTCACCAGCTCATGCTTATCGGTGATCTCCCCTCGATATTCGAGCTCAACATTGCCATTCCTCGCAATCTGCTCGCAAAGAGCGCGATTGGAGCCAACGGCATCGGTATCACGTCCGCAGACAATGAGCTTAGGTCTAGTCCCTGTCCTTTCGGCATACTGGGAGAGAACGAGGAGCGCAAGGTCACAGGCCTTGCGCTCCTCGTATCCCCCGGTCGTTATAACGACCGGGGGATACGAGGAGCGCTTTTTCGAAAGCAGGCTCTTCGAACCAATCTCTCGATCCACATCAACGCCATTGCCGATGACGGTCATGTTCTTTTTGCGCCCATAAAGCCTTCCGAGCACCTTCTTCTCGAACTCGGAGACGCATATGAGATTTGGATACTCCCTAATTAGTTTCGGCTCGATCCGTAAATCTCGATCCAAAACAGGGCGGTATTTCTGCTCTTCGGCAGCAATCCCATGTACGACGAGATAATATGTGTTGCGATGATCGATCTTGGACAGCAGGCATAAGATCAGGGGAATCCTGAACCCGTTTTGATGAACGCAAATCGAATACCCCTTATAAGCAAAAGGTATCTTCGCAACCAGTCTGAGAACGTCCACAAAGGTGGAAACCTCCTCAATTTGGCAATTATGCTTTTTTGCAAGACGGGTATGCACCGCCCTCGCAACACCAAGAGGCCCCCTTGTCCCGTCGAGTCGGCCGATGAGGAGGACTTTTCCGCTAGGAACGCTCATAAACGATATCCTCTTTTTGCTCGTGCCTTGCGAGGAATTCATCTATATCCCCCACAACGCGCGCCGGATTCCCACAGATAATCGAACCGTCCGGGAAATCTCCCTTGACGATCGACCCCCCCCCGATAATGCAATCGTTCCCAATGGTGGTTCCTGGTAGAATCATGGAATTAGCCCCAATAAAGCAATTCTTGCCAATTGAAACGGGCTTAAGGAACTTGCCGTGCTCGCTACGACGGGAAAACAGCGCTTTGTCGATGCTATAATCATGGACGAGAATCGAGGTGCCATAGGATATGGTCACGCCGTCCCCAAGGGTTATCAAGTTGTAACCGGCGGCATCAAAACGACATTCGGGACTTATCCATGGGTCGCCATACTCAGAGAATTGCTTCGAGATATTGACTCCCAACCACGCCAAATAACGTGGATATAGCCGCTTGTATGTCTTGTTTGACAGCTTGTTGAGTGCCACAAGTAGGAGCTTAATCGGCATCTTTGCGAAGCGTTTATACCCCTGAGAGCCAATAGCGGCAAGATCAGCTTGCTGCATGGTTTTCCTTTCCCTTAAGCAGTTCCACTGCCTGTGAATATCCCTCTACCACGTGCGAGCGCACGTCAGCGATCGTCTCCCTGCAGCCGCCTGTGTCATACGTGATGACCGGGGTTCCGCAGGCCTCAGCCTCCAAATTCACCGTCGGGTAGTTGTCCTCGACTGTCGGGTTGAAGAAGACGTCCGCGGTCGTGTAGATCCCGGCGAGCTCCTGCGGGGAATCCGTCCTCGTGAGACCGATGATCTCCTCCGGGAGCGATTTGATCTGCTTTGCGGAGAGACCCACGAGCACGATGGCATATCTATCGGAATCCAGCTCCCCGGCCAACCGCACGAAGTCTCCCAGACCCTTGCGCTCAGTCCAGGGGCTCGCGACGCCCAGGATCATGAAGCGGTCGCCGATGCCATGACGCTCGCGAAAATCACTCGGAGTGGGCTTGAACACTGAATTGTCGATGGTGTTGTGGCGCACCTCAATGGGATAGTCCTTCAAGAAGCTCTTCCTCACCAAATCGGCCAGCCACTGCGAAGGGCAGATGAGCGTCAAGCGCTCCGGCGGGACGCTGGTAAAGATGCGCCTCTTATCTTCGAAATTCCTCGCGCAGTTCGATTTGCAGATTGTCCTGGGATAGGCATCCGGCTGCGGGCAGCCCTCCGAGTACGCACAATGAGTCATCCATTGTGCGCACTTCACATATGTGAAGTGCGCACAATGGCCGGTGAAGGCCCAGCAATCGTGCAGGGTCCACCTCACTTGACAATGGTGGCCCGCTAGCCAGGCGAACAGCATCTCGATGTTCACGTAGTAGCCGTGAATGTTGTGCAAGTGGACGACGTCGGGGTCGATCTCGTCCAACCGAGCGAGAAGCCTCTCGGTGTCGCGTTTGGAGTAGAAGCCCATCCGGTCTCGAAGACGCGTCATCGCGCCGTGCAGATACACCTCGGGCTTGGATGCGCAGCATGCCATGTGCTCGTCGATGGTTTCATGCCTCCTGCCCCACAGGCAATAAGAGTCAACACCGGAATTCGATAGCTGGGCGTGAAGGCCGCGCATAATGGAGCCGGTCGACCCGTTGTAGAAACTATTAAGCTGAACGTAGCGCAGCGGCCTACTAAGCCCCTCTCCCAGCGTCAACGCCTCGCCGACAAGCGCTTCAGCAGTTTTAGTGTCACTCGAGGCCATTACAGACGCTTCCTCCACACCATCTTGTCCACGATGCCGGTGTAGGATTGGATGATCTTGACCACCTTGGTGGACACGTTCTCGTCGGCGTAGTCTGGCACGGGGGCCTGGGGGAGCGACCCCTCCGCGTCCAGTGCCACGGCGGTGCGGACCGCGTTCAGCAGGCCGCGCTCGTCGACGCCGGCGAGGGTGAAGCAGGCCTTGTCGAGCGCCTCGGGGCGCTCGGTGGAGGTTCGGATGCACACAGCGGGGAACGGCTTTCCGATGCTCGCGAAGAACGAGCTCTCCTCGGGCAGCGTGCCGGAGTCGGAGACCACGCAGAACGCGTCCATCTGCAGGCGGTTATAGTCGTGGAAGCCCATGGGCTCGTGCATGCGCACCAGCGGGTGCAGCTCGAAGCCGGTCTCCTCCAGGCGCTTGCGGCTGCGCGGGTGGCAGGAGTACTGGATGGGCATCTGGTACTCCTCGGCGAGCCTGTTGATGGCGCCGAAAAGCGACAGGAAGTTCGCCTCGGTGTCGATGTTCTCCTCGCGGTGCGCGGAGAGCAGCATGTACCTCCTCGGCTCGAGCCCCAGGCGCGCGTGGGTGTCGGACGCCTCGATCTTGGGGAGGTTGGCGCGCAGCACCTCGGCCATGGGCGAGCCCGTGACGTAGGTGCGCTCCGGCGCGCACCCCGTCTCCTTGAGGTAGCGGCGCGCGTGCTCGGAGTAGGCGAGGTTCACATCGGAGATCACGTCGACGATCCGGCGGTTGGTCTCCTCGGGCAGGCACTCGTCCTTGCAGCGGTTGCCGGCTTCCATGTGGAAGATCGGGATGTGCAGGCGCTTGGCCGCGATGGCCGAGAGGCAGGAGTTGGTGTCGCCGAGCACGAGCAGGGCCTCGGGCTCCACCTCCCGCATCAGGTCGTAGGAGCGGGCGATGATGTTGCCCATGGTCTCCCCCAGCCCGTCGCCCACGGCGTCCAGGTAGATGTCCGGGTCCGCCAGCTCGAGGTCGCGGAAGAAGATGCCGTTGAGAGTGTAGTCGTAGTTCTGCCCGGTGTGCGCCAGAAGGCAGTCGAAGTGCCGGCGGCACTTCTTGATGACCTCGGACAGGCGGATAACCTCGGGGCGCGTGCCAACGATGACAAGGAGTCGAAGACGACCGTCATTGGCAAAAGAGACGTTGGAGTAGTCGGCTGCCATAGGGCTAGACCTCCTCGTAATACGTGTCGGGGTTCTCGGGGTCGAAGGGCTCGTTGGCCCACATTACGGTTACGAGATCCTTGGTATCAGAAAGGTTCTCGATGCAGTGCGTGGTGCCGGGCGCCATCTCGACCACCACGGGGTCGTCGCCGGAGACGCGGTACTCGTCCACGGGGAACGGGCGGCCGTCGGCGTCCAGGCCGACGCGGCGCAGGCGGATGGACGCCTCGCCGGAGACCACCAGGAAGCGCTCCCACTTGGAGTGGTGCCAGTGGTTGCCCTTCGTGACGCCTGGCCCGGAGACGTTGACGGAGACCTGGCCGCGCTCCGGGGTGCGCAGGAACTCGGTGAAGGAGCCGCGCTCGTCGCGGTTGGCCTTGAGCGCGTAGGCCCGCGAGCCCTCGTCGTAGTAGCTCTCGAACGTGCTCCACAGCTTCTTGGAGAACGAGCCATCCGCGAGGTCGGGCACCGAGAGGTCGGCGCGGCTCGCCCTGAACGACTCGAGCAGGTCGACGATCTCGCCCAGCGTGGCGCGGTCGGTGGGACGGCACGCGCAGAAGTCGTCGCCCTCGATCTCCGCAAGCCCGTCGTAGCCGCAGTGGCGCTCCTCCCCCAGCAGGGCGGAGAGCATCTCGGCGACCAGGTCGTCGATGTAGAGGAGCTCCAGCTCGACCGAAGGGTCGTTGACCGTGTATTCGCGGTCATTTGCTATAGCATCGCAGAAGGTCGCGACGGCGGAGTTGTAGTTGGGGCAGCACCACTTGCCGTAGAGGTTGGGGAACCGGTAGATGAGCACCGGCGCGCCCGTGCGATCTGAATACGAGCGGAACAGCTCCTCCCCCGCCAGCTTGGACTCGCCGTACGCCGATCCCGCGTAGCGCCCGACCAGGCTCGCCTGGACGGAGCTCGCGAGCATCACGGGGCACGCGTTGCCATGGCGCTCGAGCGCCGCGAGCAGGTCGGAGGCGAACCCGAAGTTGCCCGCCATGAACTCCGCCGGGTCCTCGGGGCGGTTTACGCCCGCGAGGTTGAACACGAAGTCGGCACGGGCGCACATCGCGTCCAGCTCCTCCGCCGTGGTCCCGAGGTCGCACTCCATGACCTCGAGCGGCAGGAGCGCCCGGAAGCGCTCGCGACGGTCCTTGCCGTCGCGGATGGCCTTCAGGGCCTCGCAGAGGTTGCGGCCGACGAACCCCTTCGCGCCGGTGACCAGGACGCGCATCCTACTGCACCGCCTCGTGCTCGCGGCCCTCGAGGGCCAGCTGCACGTACTCGGC
>NZ_DAWDUX010000018.1:14308-40956 GCF_052346665.1 Collinsella sp. | reverse complement strand
GACTCCTTAGAGGCCTATTTGAAGAAACCGTCGTAGTCATACATCTTGAGCTGGCTCTCGACCTTGTCGATGGTATCGAGCACAACGCCGACCATGATGAGCACCGAAGTGCCGCCGAAGGCCTGGATGAGCGCGTTGTTGGTGAACGAGAACACAATCGAGGGAACGATGGCGATGAGGGCCAGGAAGACCGCACTGGGAAGCGTGATCTTGTTGAGGGCGTTCTTGATGTAATGCGCCGTCTGCTTGCCGGGGCGAACACCAGGAATGAAGCCGCCCTGCTTCTTGAGGTTCTCGGCGGTCTCGTCCGGGTTGAACACCATGGACGTGTAGAAGTACGCGAAGAACACGATGAGGACGACATTGAGGATCCAGTTGATCCAGCCGCTCGAGAGCGCGCCGGCAAAGGCCTGCATCCAACCCACGTTGGGGAAGAACACGGCGAGCTGAGCCGGGAAGTAGAGCAGGGCGCTCGCGAAGATGATCGGGATGACACCCGCGGTGTTCACCTTGATGGGCAGGTACGTGGACTGACCGCCCATGATACGACGACCCACGACGCGCTTGGCATACTGCACCGGGATACGACGCTGGCCGCGCTCGAGGTACACGATGAAGGGGATGACGCACAGGATCACCACGACGATGACGAGCGTGGTGATAATGGCAACGTTGCCGCCATCCATGGACTGGATGATCGCCTGGGGAAGCCCCGCCATGATGTTGGCGAAGATGATGAGACTCATGCCGTTGCCGATCCCACGCTGGGTGATGAGCTCACCAATCCACATGATGAGCATGGCGCCCGCGACGAGCGTGCCCACGATCATGATGTCGAAGATGATCTCGGGAGCATCGGCGCCGGCGAACTGAATACCAAAGCTCTTGAAGAGGAACAGGTATCCAATGGCGTTCAAGAGCGCGAGGGCCAGGGTGAGGTAACGAGAGTACTGGGTGATCTTGGTCTGACCGACCTCGCCCTCACGAGCCAACTCGTGCAGGCTGGGCACAACGGCCTGAAGCATCTGCAAGACAATCGAGCTGGTGATGTAGGGCATGATACCCAGCGAAAAGACGGACACGTAGGAAAGCGCACCGCCCGAGAAAAGATTCAGCAGGGCCATCGCACCGCTGGCGAAGGTGTCACCGGCGGATGTAAAAAGGGCCGACATCCCCTGGAAGGGGATGCCGGGCACCGGAACGTGTGCACCGATACGGTACACGACGAGCATAGCGATGGTAAAAAGAATCTTCCCGCGGAGTTCCTTGATGCGGAAGGTGTTCTTCAAACCAGTTAGCACGGAAGCTCGACCTTTCCTCCAGCGGCCTCGATCTTAGCCTTCGCGGAAGCGGAGATCTTGTCGACCTTGACCGTGAGCTTCTTGGAAACCTCGCCGTTGCCGAGCACCTTGACGGGCTCGAACTCGGACTTGGTGATACCAGCGGCCTTGAGGGATGCACCATCGACGACGGCACCGTCCTCGAACTTGACCTCGAGCGTGGAGACGTTCACCGCGGTGTACTCGATGCGACGGGGATTCTTGAAGCCGGGGAGCTTCGGGAGGCGCATCGCGAGCGGGATCTGGCCGCCCTCGAAGCCGGCGCCCTTGGTGCCGCCGGAACGGGAGCCCTGGCCGTTCAGGCCACGGCCGGCATAGGTGCCGCCCTTGCCGGAATTGCCGCGACCGACGCGCTTACGGCTGTGGGTGGACCCGGCAGCCGGCGTAAGATCATGAAGCTGCATTGTTACTCCTCTACAATCTCAACGAGGTGCTTGACCTTGAAGATCATGCCGCGGACGCTCTCGTTGTCAGCGATCTCGCGCGTGTCGTTGATGCGGTGCAGGCCGAGGGCGCGAACAGTGCGACGCTGATCCTCCTTGCAGCCGTTAATGCTGCGAACCTGCTTGATCTTGATGGTAGCCATGCCTAGTTCTCCTTCTTGCCGATGAACATCTCGGAGACGGTGAGACCGCGGCGGGCGGCGACATCCTCGGGGCTGGAGAGCTGCTTGAGGCCCTCGGCAGCAGCCTTGATGATGTTGAGGCCGTTGTCGGAACCGAGAGACTTGGACAGGATGTTCTTGATGCCGGCGAGCTCGAACAGAGGACGCACGGCGCCACCGGCGATAACACCGGTACCCTCGACAGCGGGGCGCATGATGATGCTCGCAGCACCGAACTCGCCCTGGACGTCGTGAGGAATGGTGCCCTCAGCTGTGACGGGCACGTGGAACATGTTCTTCTTGGCGTCGATGGAAGCCTTGGAGATTGCCAGCGGCACCTCGGCGGACTTACCCATGCCAAGACCAACGTTGCCCTTGCCGTCGCCCACGACCACGAGGGCCACGAGGCTCATGCGACGACCGCCCTTGACGGTCTTGGCGACGCGGTTGATGAAAACGACGCGCTCCTCGAACTCGGAGGCCTCGCGCTGCTGCTTCTGCTGGTTACGAGCCATGCTCTTACCTCCTAGAATTCGAGACCGGCGGCGCGGGCACCGTCGGCGAGGGCCTTGACGCGACCGTGGTAGATGCGGCCACCGCGGTCGAAGGAAACGGCTTTGATGCCGGCAGCGAGGGCGCGCTCGCCCACGAGCTTACCGACCTTCTCGGCAGCCTCCTTGTTGCTGGTCGTGGTGCCCTTGAACTCGGCCTCGAGGGTGGAGGCGGAGACGAGGGTGTGACCCTTGGTATCGTCAACGATCATGGCGTAGATATTGGCGTTGGAGCGCACGACGCGAAGACGCGGACGGGCGGGCGTGCCAAAGATCTTGCCGCGGACACGGCGCTGACGACGCTTGAGGCCGGCGCGCTTTGCCTGTTGCTTGTTCATGTGAAACTCCTTATGAAGTCCTGCCAGCACCTGACGGGGTGCTGGTCTTACGACGTGGAAGCGCTCTACTACTTAGCGGCCTTGCCGAGCTTGCGACGGATGTGCTCGCCCAGGTAGTGGATGCCCTTGCCCTTGTAAGGCTCCGGCGGACGCTTGCCACGGATCTCGGCGGCAACCTGGCCGACCTGCTGCTTGTTGATGCCCTTGACGTGAATGTGGGTGTTGTCCGGGCACTCGAAGGTGATGCCCTCGGGGGCGGTGTAAATCACCGGGTGGGAGTAACCCAGGGACAGATCCAGATCCTTACCCTTGAGCTGGACACGGTAGCCAACGCCAGCGAGCTCGAGGACCTTGGTGTAGCCCTCGGAAACGCCGGTGACCATGTTCTGGATCAGGGCGCGGGTGAGGCCGTGGCGGGCGCGGGTCTCACGCTCGTCGTCGGGACGGGAGACGGTCAGCACGCCGTCGGCCACCTCGATGGTGAGCTTCTCATAGAAATCAGCCTCAAGAGTACCCTTGGGGCCCTTCACGGACACGTGCGTGCCGTCAACTGCCACTTCGACTCCGGCGGGAATCTGGACAGGCTTCTTACCGATACGAGACACGGTGTTCTCCTTTCCTTCTACTCGCCTAAGCGAATTACCAGATGAGGGCGACGACCTCGCCGCCGATGCCCTTCTTGCGAGCATCGCGGTCGGCCATGACACCCTGGCTGGTGGAAACAATGGCGGTACCGAGGCCGCCGCGGACGCGGGGAAGGTCCTTCACGCCGGCGTACTTGCGCAGACCAGGCTTGGAGTAGCGCCTGATGCCGTTGATGACCTTGGCCTTCTTGGGACCGTACTTAAGGGTGATGTGAAGGGTCTTGGCGGGGGCGGTGTCCTCAACGGTGTAGCCCTCGATGTAGCCCTCCTCGTAGATGACTCGAGCGATCTCGACGAGCTTCTTGGAGCTCGGCATCGAGACCTCGGCCTTGTTCGCAGCATTGCCGTTGCGAATGCGCGTGAGCATATCTGCGATCGGGTCGGTGAGATTCATGTGGATTCTCCTTCGTTCTTGATGAGTCCATGTCCTCGGTACTCCCCCACCCGTAGCGGGAAAGCCTATAGGACACGTCTTCCTTGCGCGCAATCAACCTCAATGGTCGATGCGCGCGCTGGCAGTGACTTACCAGCTGGCCTTCTTGATGCCGGGAAGCTCGCCCTTGAGCGCCAGCTCGCGGAAGCAGACACGGCACAGGCCGAACTTACGGTACACAGAATGCGGACGGCCGCAGCGCTGGCAGCGCGTGTACTCGCGGGTCGAGAACTTCTGCTTGCGATTGCACTTGACGATCATCGATGTCTTAGCCACTTATTTCCTCCTCACATACGTGTATATGCGCCTCGGACAGGCGGCACGTGCTCCTCGCGCACCGCCTGTGGACCCCGGGGCTTTAAGAACCTATTTCTTGAACGGGAAGCCGAAGGCGTCGAGAAGGGCCTTCGCCTCTTCGTCGGTCTTGGCGGTGGTGACGATGGTGATGTCCATACCACGGGTGTGGTCGACGGAGTCGAAGTCGACCTCGGGGAAGATGAGCTGCTCGGTAACGCCCATGGAGAAGTTACCGCGGCCGTCGAAGGACTTGGCGGAAATGCCGCGGAAGTCGCGGATACGGGGGATCGCGATGGAGGTCAGGCGATCGAAGAACTCCCACATGCGGTCGCCGCGCAGGGTGACCTTGGCGCCAATGGGCATGCCGGCGCGCAGCTTGAAGGAAGCGATGGACTTGCGGGCACGGGTGACCATGGGCTGCTGACCGGTGATGACGCGAAGGTCACGGACGGCGCCGTCGATGGCCTTGGAATCGGTGGCGGCCTCGCCGACACCCATGTTCACGACGATCTTCTCGAACTTGGGGATCATCATGACGTTCTCATACTGGAATTTGTCCTGCATGAGCTGCTTGACCTCGTTGTTGTACTTGGTCTTGAGACGGGGAATGTACTTCTCCTCAGCCATTTTCACTCCTCACTGGGGTTTTAAGCACGGGGTTGGCCTCGTGGGTTAGCCTCGTGCCTCCTGCTGTCATCAACACCGCATCTGGCTGTTCGCGGCATGACGAATCGCGGCAGGAGCCGACAAAACAGTCGTTACTATACGCCTATATGAGACGGAATGCGACCGCAACTTGATGTATGCAGCTAAATCCACAAATCCATATAGGTATACTTATCGAGCATTCATTTTATTCCAGGAGTCCCTATGCGTTCCTATTCTTCCAAACCTGAATTGCTGGCACCTGCGGGCGGACCGGAGCCGTTTTACGCGGCACTGGCGGCCGGGGCCGACGCCATCTACTGCGGCATGGGGTCGTTCAATGCGCGTCGCAAGGCCGATAACTTCACTGACGAGACGTTCGAGGCCGCCTGTCGGGCGGCGCACTTGGCGGGCGCGCGCGTGTACGTGACGGTTAACATCGTCATCAAGGAAGAGGAGATGTCGCAAGCTCTGGCGCTCGTCGAGCGCTGTTGGAGGCTCGGCGCCGATGCCTTCATCATCCAGGACTGGGGGCTGTTCTTCGAGATCCGCCGCCTCATGCCCGAGGTGGAGACGCACATCTCCACGCAGGCGAACATTCACGACGCCCGCGGAACCGCCTGGTGCAAGGCCGCAGGTGCGGACCGCGTCACGCTCTCCCGCGAGCTTTCTGTTGACGAGATCGCCGCGATCCACGACGCGGTGGACATCGAGCTCGAGGTGTTCTCCCACGGCGCCATCTGCTTTTGCTACTCGGGCGTTTGCCTCCTTTCCAGCTTCACCTCCCGAGGGCGCTCGGCTAACCGCGGCATGTGCGCGCAGCCCTGTCGGCTGCCCTACGAGCTCATTGATGAAACGGGTCGCTCCTGGTCCAAGCCCGGGCGCGAGCGAGCGCTCTGCCCGCGTGACACCTGCACGGCCGACATGCTGCCCCGTCTGCTCGACGCCGGGGCGCATGCGCTGAAGCTCGAGGGGCGCATGAAGGCCCCCGACTACGTGCACTCCATCGTGAGCGCCTACCGCGCGCAGCTCGACGACATCCTCGCGGGCCGCGAGATCTTGAAAGAGACCGCGCAGGCGCGCTATCGCCAGCTCAAGCGCTGCTTCAATCGCGACTTCACCACCGAGTATCAAGAGGGGCGCTCGGGCGACGAGATGATGAGCTATGAGCGCTCGAATAACCGCGGCCAGATCGTAGGCGAGGTCCTCGGCAGCAAACCGCTCGGCAACACAAAGGGCCTCAAGCCCGACGACAAGCGCCGGCGCGCCGCATGGACCCGCCTGCGCCTTTCCGAGCCGGTCGGCAAGGGTGATTTGCTCGAGCTCCGCCACGATGACGAGTTCGACCAGTTCCTCACCGCCCTCGCGCCCGACGACGCGTGCGCAGACGACGTCATCGAGTGCCGCACGGCGCGCCCCATGCCCGCGGGCGCCCGCGTGCGCCTCATCCGTAGTCAAGCCGCCCTCGATGCCGCCGAGGCGGCACTCAAACGGCCCGTCGCTCGCAAACGCGCGGTCGACGGCCGTGTCATCTCCCGCATCGGCGAGCCCTTCGCCGTCGAGTTGAGCTGCGCCGACGACCCCTCGATCATCGGTCGCGCCGAGGGTTTCATCGTCGAGCCCGCGCGAACCAAGGCAGTCACCGCAGAGGACCTTATCGAGCACGTGGGCCGTATGGGCTCCTCCCCCTTCGAGGCTGTGTCCTTCGATATTCAGCTCGATGAGGGTTGCGGTATGGGCTTCTCCGCCGTGCACAAAGTGCGCGCGGCAGCGTGCGAAGCGCTCGAGCGCGCCATCCTCACCCCGTTCGATCGTCGGCGCAGCGGCGCTCCGCTCGATTTCGCGGCAATTGCGATTACCGCTGATTCTTGCTTGGCTGTCGCTCCTGAGCGCGTCGACCCAAGCCTCTCGAATTCTGCGTCAGCCCCGTCCCGCGACGACGCCAAATGCGCACCGGCCCCGAACACAAGCCCGGAGATCTGCGCGCTCGTCACCTCGACCGACCATGCGGCCGCCGCGCGCGCTGCCGGTGCGACCCGCATGTACATGTCCGTCGACGACCTGCTCGCCGCGGGACTCTCCCCCGTCGATGGATGCGAGCGCGGCATCATCCCCGTGCTCGACGAGGTCTCCCGTCAGATGGACCACGAGCGCCTCGACCCTTGGATTTTGCCGGGGAGCCCTGTCGCCGTGGCCGCCATCTCAGAATTCGCTCTCGGCGCCGAGCGCGGCACATCCGTCGAACTCCGCAGCTGCATCCCCGTCCACAACGTGGCGTGCATGCGGGCGCTGGCCGAGCGCGGTGCTGCGGGTGCATGGCTCTCCCCCGAACTTACGCTTGCCGAAATCGAGCGCATCGCACCCCATCGCGGCAGCATGGAGCTCGGCCTCATGGTCCTCGGCGCGCCGCGCGTCATGACGAGCGAACACTGCATCCTGCAGGTAGCGGGGGCCTGCATCCACGATTGCGCGAACTGCCGCCTGCGCACGCGCGACTTCAAGCTTAAGAATATCGACGGACGCCTGCTCCCCGTACGCACGGGCCTCAACGGTCGCAGCCACCTGTACGACGGCGTCGCCTTGGACGCCACTCCCCAGATCCCGGCGCTTTTGCACGCGGGTGTCACGAGATTCCTGGTCGACGGCACCCTCATGGACGCAGACGAGCTCGCCTGCGGCGTCGCGCGCGCCAAGCGGGCGCTCGACGCCGCGCTCGCAGGCCGCACGCCCGACAAGCGCATGCCCGGATCAAGCTCAGGATGCCTCTTCCAGGGCGTCGAGTAGAGCCTATCTCCTCGAATCCCCTACACGCGCACGAGATTTGACAGGTGAGCATACTCGTCGGGTACGTCGCCGGCGGTGATGATCTCCGCATCGTCGAGCGTGGCGAAGCTCACCGCTGCCTCCATGCCGAACTTACTCGCATCGGCAAGCACGTAGCGTCTCGAGGCCTGTCCCATCGCCACACGCTTGACCTCGGCCTCCAATGGATCGGGCGAGGTCATGCCGTGCTTTTTGCTTATGCCGTTGGCACCCCAAAAGCCGCATGCGAACCGATAACGCGCCAGCATCGCGGTCGCATCGGGCCCCACGAGCGCCTCGGTCTCCGGCTTGAGCTCGCCGCCCGTCACCATCACGCGGCATCCCCGCTCCATCAAGCGGCGGGCATGTCCTACCGAATTCGTGACGTAAGCGACGTCGGCATCGGCGGGGACGCATGATACGAGTTGCAGCGTCGTCGACCCCGAATCGATGTAGACGAACGAACCCGGCTCGATCAGGCACGCAGCCGCTCGCACGATGGCCCGTTTGTCATCGACATGCAGTTCACTTCGCTCGGGTATGGTGAGGTCACGCGCGATATGCGCCCGCTCGAGACTCGTCGCTCCGCCGTGAACCTTCGCCAAACGATGCACCCGATCGAGGGTCTGCAAATCTCGACGAATGGTCGATGCCGTCACATCCAGGGCCTCGGCGAGGTCCGCAACGCTCATGGACCCCGCTTCGGTTACCATCCGCACAATGGCGTTGAGTCGATCGTCGGCAAGCATATGCGCCTACTCCTCCTCGGGGTACACGACGCCCCAATCCGCCCTCAGCCGCGTCATGGTCTTCATGACATCGGAGGCGACATCGATGAGCTTGAGCTTGGAGGCGTCTCCAGCGACGGCGCTCTCAAGGTCGGCCGCCTCGTAGCAAAGCGCGTAGGCCTCAACGCCCGCCTTGACTTCCTCGCGATGCCCGTCCGCCGTCCAGGTGATCACGGCGCGATCGGCGCGTGGATACGCCATGACCTCGATATAGCAGTCGTCGAAACACAGGGTCGCGCGCTTAGGCTGCTTGGCGTGCATACTTAAGGAGAACACACCGAGCTGGCCCTGTGCATTGCGCGTCACGAATCCGCTCTCCTCGTCCACTCCCGTCTCGAACAGATTGGCGAGTGATACGACCTCGTTCGGTTGGCTCTCCATGAACAAACGGGCGACGGAGAGTGCGTACACGCCGATGTCGAGCATGGCACCACCCGCGAGATTGCGGTTCCAGAAGCGGTTTGACACATCCTCGTAATCGTGGAAGCTTCCGAAATTCACCTGTGCCAGGCGCAAGCGGCCGAATTCACCCGACTCCGCGCGGCGCATAAGCTCGACGTACAGCGGCATATGGAGAACCGTCGTCGCGTCCATGAGGACGACGCCATGCTCATCTGCAATGGTACGCGCCTCTTCGAGCTCGACCGAGTTCAGTGTGATGGCCTTCTCGCATAGAACAT
The DNA here is from genome assembly GCF_052346665.1 of Collinsella sp. Taxonomy (NCBI): domain Bacteria; kingdom Bacillati; phylum Actinomycetota; class Coriobacteriia; order Coriobacteriales; family Coriobacteriaceae; genus Collinsella; species Collinsella sp. The sequence continues at coordinate 31,834 of NZ_DAWDUX010000018.1, read as the reverse complement.
GCTTCCCGGCAGCCAACGCGGCACGAAGATAGGTGATATGCGTGTTGTGCGGCGTGGTGATATACACGCAATCGACGTCCGGGTCCTCATACAGATCTTCGAAGCTATCGTAGACGCGCTCGACGCCATACTCACGGGCAAACGCCTCGGCTTTGGAGTGCGTGCGATTGGCGACACCGTACACGGTGCGCCCGGCGAGCGCCAAGGACTGGGCGAACTGGTTGGCGATCACACCGCAGCCGATGATCGCCCAGTTCAGGTGAGGTGCGGTGAAGATGTCGTTCGGGAACGGCTTGCCCGCCACCGCCTCAAAGGCGGCTTTTGCAGCCGCCGCCGCGTCCTTTGGTGCCGCCGATGTCATGTCGCGCTCGATAGCCATAGCAATCCTCTCGCCACGTGCAGATGCACCCATTGCGCATCTTCTCTGGCGTATCATAGCACAGTATTGCGTGTTTCTGCGTACTTCTGCGCGTTTTTGGCCGAGCCAATTACTATTGCAGCAAATGGCACCTGGCTCCGATTGCCCCATTCGCGCCAGGGACGCGTAACCCCGTAAACGCAGGAAGACCCCTCCGAGACCCGGACGGCGGTTTCTAAGCAAACATTCCGTAGGAGCCGCGCGAAGCGCGACTCCGAGGACGTTTGCGTGAAACCGCCGGGAGGGCCTCGGAGGGGTCTTCCGGTGGGAGTTCTAGGAGTTAATCCTTAGAACTTGTGACCGCACTTCTTGCAAATGCGGAGCTTGGTCTTGTGACCGTCGAGCTCGCCGGCCTCGTGGCCAACACGGGTGCGCTTGCCACACTCGGGGCAGATGAGCTGGACGTTGGAAACGTCGATCGGCATCTCCTTGTCGACGATGCCGCCCTGCTGGCCAGCACCGTTGGGCTTGACGGCCTTCTTGGCGACAGCGACGCCCTCGACGATAACCTTGCCCTCGGAAGGCAGCGCGCGCAGGACGACGCCCTGCTTGCCGCGATCCTTACCGGAGAGCACCTCGACCTTGTCGCCCTTCTTGATGGACATAGACATAGTGGTCTCTCCCTTACGTTAGAGGGTCTCGGGTGCGAGCGAGACGATCTTCATGTACTTCTTGTCACGAAGCTCGCGAGCGACGGGCCCGAAGATACGGGTGCCGACAGGCGAACCATCCTTGTTGATGACGACGGCAGCGTTGTCATCGAAGCGGATGTAGGACCCGTCCTTGCGACGGACCTCCTTGACGGTGCGCACGACAACGCAGCGCACGACATCCTTCTTCTTGACGTTCGCACCGGGCGTGGCCTCCTGCACGGCGGCCATGACGACGTCACCGATGCCGGCGTAACGGCGCTTAGAGCCGCCCAGCACCTTAATGCAACGAACCTTGCGCGCACCAGAGTTGTCGGCAACGTTCAGCATGGTTTGCATCTGAATCATGGTTGGAACCTTTCCGAACCTAAGCCGGCGAGAGGTGCGACCGCCCTGATCGAGAACCTAAATGGCTCTCGGACGGGCGCACGTCACCGGAGGGTTTACTTCAACAAGCTTACTTGGCGCGCTCGATGATCTCGACAAGACGCCAACGCTTGGTGGCGGACAGCGGACGGGTCTCCATGATGCGAACGGTGTCGCCAACGCCGGCCGTGTTCTCCTCGTCGTGAACGTGGAATTTCTTGGTGCTGGTCATCATCTTGCCGTACTTGGGATGACGCTTGCGCTCCGTGGTGGTCACAACAATGCTCTTGTTGCCCATGATGGAGGAAACGATACCCTGGCGGACCTTGCGCGCGTTGCGCTCAGTTGCTTCAGCCATTATCTCTCCTTGCGCTACTTGGTGGCAGCGGACTTCTCCGCTGCAATCTGACGGGCACGCTGCTCCGTGAGGACACGAGCGATGTCCTTCTTCACGGTGTTCACGCGAGCGGTGTTGTCCAGCTGGCTGGTGGCCATCTGGAAACGAAGGTTGAAGAGCTCGGCGCGGCAATCCTTCAGCTTCTCAGCCAGGGCCTCGTCGGAAAGCTCACGAATCTCTGCGGGCTTCATTACTTGTCCTCCCCGTTCTTAGCGCGGGTAATGATCTTGGTCTTGATCGGCAGCTTGTGCTGGGCAAGACGCAGGGCCTCGCGAGCGATCTCCTCGGACACGCCGGCGATCTCGAACATAACGCGGCCCGGCTTGACAACGGCCACCCACTCCTCGGGGTTACCCTTACCAGAACCCATGCGAGTCTCCGCAGGCTTCTTCGTGATGGGCTTATCCGGGAAGATGGTGATGTAAACCTTGCCGCCACGCTTCATGTAGCGGGTCATGGCGATACGAGCGGCCTCGATCTGACGGTTGGTGATCCAGTGGCGATCGAGGGCGACGATGCCGTACTCACCGAAATGGAGCTCGGTGTTGCCCTTGGCCTGGCCCTTCATGGAGCCACGCTGCACCTTGCGGTGAAGAATACGCTTAGGAGCGAGCATTACTGATTCCTCCTATCGTTGTTGCGACGACGCGGACGGGAGGTACCCTCGAGAGCCATGTTCGGAACAGGCTGGCCCGGGAGCTTCTCGCCCTGGTAGATCCAGACCTTGACGCCGCAGGAGCCCATGGTGGTGTGAGCGGTGGCGGTGCCGTAGTCGATCTTGGCGCGGAGGGTGTGCAGCGGCACGCGACCCTCGCGGTACCACTCGCGACGGCCCATCTCGGCGCCGCCGAGACGACCGGAGCACTGGATACGAATACCCTTGGCGCCGGCCTTGCGAGCGGACTGGACGGCCTTGCGCATGGCGCGGCGGAAGGCCACACGGCCCTCGAGCTGCTCGGCGATGGACTGAGCAACCAGAACGGCGTCGAGCTCGGGACGCTTGACCTCGATGACGTCGACGGAGAGGTTGCCCTTGGTAACGCCGGCGACACGCTCGAGCTCGGTGCGGAGACCGTCGATCTCGGAGCCCTTCTTGCCGATGACGACACCAGGACGGGCGGTGAGGATGATGACCTTCACCTTGTCGCCGGCACGCTCGATCTCAACGCGGGAGACGGCGGCACGGGCGAGGCGCTTCTCGAGGAAACGACGGATCTCGATATCGTTGCCGAGAGTCTTGGCGTAATCCTTCTCAGCGAACCAGCGGGAGCGCCAGTTCTCGGTGATGCCAAGACGGAAGCCGGTAGGATAGACTTTCTGACCCATGACGCTTTAAGCCTCCTTTCGAGGAGCGACGACGACAGTGATGTGGCTCGTGCGCTTGAGGATGCGGGAAGCGGAGCCCTTGGCGCGAGGACGGATGCGCTTAAGCGTGGGGCCCTCGTCGACATACGCGGCCTTGACGAACAGGTCGTCAGCGCGCATCTGGTTGTTGTGCTCGGCGTTGGCAACGGCGGAGCGCAGGACCTTCTCCACGTCAACAGCGACGGAGCGCGTGCAGAAGTGAAGGATATCGAAGGCCTGAGCGACGTTCTTGCCGCGGATCAGGTCGATCACGAGACGAGCCTTGCCGGGGGAAACGCGCACGTACTTGGCCGTAGCGCGGACCTCGCGGGTCTCGGTGGAAGTAGTAGCCATTTACCTAAACCCCCTATTTGGCCTTGTGGCCACGGAACGTACGAGTGGGCGCGAACTCGCCCAGCTTGTGACCGACCATGGACTCGGTGACGTACACGGGAACATGCTTGCGACCGTCGTGGACGGCGATGGTGTGGCCGACCATCTCGGGGAAGATGGTGGACGCGCGGGACCAGGTCTTCACGACGTCCTTCTTGCCAGCCTCGTTCATCGCGATGATACGCGAGAGGAGGCGCGCCTCTACGAACGGGCCCTTTTTGAGACTTCTGCTCATAAGTGCTTTCTCCTAACGAGTATCGATTACTTCTTGCGACGACGGATGATGAGGTCGTTGGACGTCTTCTTCTTGTTGCGGGTGCGGTAGCCCTTGGAGGGAGTGCCCCACGGAGAGACGGACGGACGACCGGAGGTGTGCGAACGACCCTCGCCACCGCCGTGCGGGTGATCGACCGGGTTCATGACGGTACCACGGACGGTCGGACGGACGCCCATCTTACGATGGCGACCGGCCTTGCCGATCACGATGTTGGAGTGCTCGGCATTGCCGACCTCACCGATGGAGGCACGGCAGGTCACGAGGACACGGCGCATCTCGGAGGAAGGCATGCGGATGATCGCGTACTTGCCCTCCTTGCCCATGAGCTGGCAAGCGGTACCAGCGGAACGGGCGATAGCGGCACCCTTGCCAGGCTGGAACTCGATTGCGTGGATGAGGGTACCCACGGGAATCTCGGACAGCGGCATGGCATTGCCCGGCTTAATGTCGGCGCCGGCACCGGAAACGACGGTGTCGCCGACCTTGAGGCCCTTGGGGGCCAGGATGTAGCGCTTCTCGCCGTCCACGTAGTGAAGCAGGGCGATGCGAGCGGAACGGTTCGGGTCGTACTCGATGGTAGCGACCTTGGCCGGCACGCCATCCTTATTGCGCTTGAAATCGATAACGCGGTACTGACGCTTAACGCGGCCGCCCTGGTGACGCATGGTGATGCGACCGGCGTTGTTACGACCAGCCTTGACCGGCAACGGCTCGAGAAGAGACTTCTCGGGCGTGGTGCAGGTGATCTCGGAGAAGTCCGCGATCGTCTGCCAGCGACGGCCGGCGCTGGTCGGCTTAAGGTGCTTTACAGCCATTCCTTATCCCTTTCATATCGGTCCGTTGGCCACTGCAAGCTGGGATGCGGATGCAGTGACACCGGATTACCACGGCTCCGGGCGTTTCCTATTTTTACGCACGGAGCACTTGAGCTTGCCTCCCCTACACGAGAGGCAAGCGTCAAGAACTAACGTAGGCGTGAATTACGCCTGGGCGCCAAAGACCTCGATGGTCTGACCCTCGGCCACCGTGACGACGGCCTTCTTCCAAGAACGGGTCTTGCCAGCGACGTAGCGAACGCGCTTGGTCTTGGGCTTGACGTTCAGGGTGTTGACGCGAACAACCTTCACGCCGAAGAGCTCCTCGATAGCGTCCTTGATCTGGAACTTGTTGGCGTTCTTGGCGACCTCGAACGTGTACTTGTTCTCCTCCATGGCGGAGTAGGAACGCTCGGACACGATCGGGCGGATGATGATCTCGTGAGCGGTCATTTAGGCGAGCACCTCCCCGAAGTGAGCGGCGACGTCGGCGGGCATGATCAGCGCACCGTTGTTGATGAGGTCATAGGTGTTGGCCTCGGCGGGCGTGATGATCCACGTCTTGGGGATGTTGCGGAAGGAGAGATAGGCGTTGATGTCATCCTCGCGAACGATGATGGTCAGACGCTTGCCCTCGAGACCCAGAGCCTTGAGCATGGCGACAGCGGCCTTGGTGGACGGCTTCTCGAAACCGTAGTCGTCCACGAGCACGAGCTCGTTGTCGCGGAGCTTGGCGGACAGGGCGGAACGCATGGCGAGCTTGACCTCTTTGTTGTTCATGCGCTTCACATAGGTGCGGGGCTTGGGCCCAAAGATCACACCGCCACCACGCCACTGGGCGGCGCGGATGGAACCCTGACGGGCACGGCCGGTGCCCTTCTGACGCCACGGCTTCTTGCCGCCACCGGAGACCTCGGAACGGCCCTTGGTGGACTGGGTGCCCTGACGCCAGCAGGCCTGCTGGCACGTGACGATGTGGTGCATGACGTGCACGTTCGGCTCGATGCCGTACACGGCGTCGGCGAGCTCGGCCTCGGCGACCTGCTTGCCCTCGACGTTCTTCACTTCAAACTTAGACATAGCGACGGTCCTCCTTTACGCCATGCGGATGGCGACCAGACCGTTCTTGCCACCGGGCACAGCGCCCTTGACAAGCATGAGGTTCTGCTCAGCATCAATGCGGACAACGGAGAGGTTCTTCACAGTCACGCGGGCGTTGCCCATGTGACCGGCCATCTTGACGCCCTTGAGGACGCGGGCCGGGTAGGCGCACTGGCCGATGGAGCCGGGGTGACGCTGAATGTGGGAACCGTGGGTCATGGGGCCGCGGTGCTGATTCCAGCGCTTGATGCGACCCTGGAAGCCCTTACCCTTGGAGGTGCCGATGACGTCGACCTTGGCGACGTTCTCGAAATCGGCGACGGTGACGACGTCGCCGACCTTGTGCTCCTCGCCATTCTCGACGCGGACCTCACGAAGGTAACGGACGGGCTCGACGCCAGCCTTAGCAAAGTGACCAGCCATGGGCTTATTCACGTGCTTGGACTTGATGTCGCCGAAGCCGATCTGGACGGCGTTGTAGCCGTCGGTCGCCTCAGTTTTAACCTGCGAGACGGTGCAGGGGCCAGCCTGGATGACCGTGACGGGGACGACGTTATCGTCCTCGTCCCAAACCTGGGTCATGCCGATCTTGCGGCCGAGAATCATGTTGATCATTCGATCTCCAACTCTCGGTGGTCTTGGGACATTGCACGCGCCCCTTGCGCGTGCCCCTAGAGGACCACATACGGATTTGCGCGCCACTCCTTGCATTCGTCTCGACCTTTCGTGCGCGGCAACCCAAATGCGCAGGTAGATGGCCTAGGCAGAATCTTCCTAGTGGACACAGCTTGATTAGTATACACGCCCACGGGCGTCTCCATATTGTCTTCGCAATGTTTTTGCAGGTGAGGGCGGTTGGCGAGAGTGCGGCCGGCTGTTGCCGTCGCCCCATATCGCCCCGCGACGCCCCGGACGGGGGCGGCCGAGGTTTTCGCTCGGTCAGGTCCTGCGCAAGTCGGGGTGCCCCCTGGGGGCGCCGTTTGGGGGGGGTTGTACGGAAAACGCGGCCCGCCCCGGGCGGGCAGCCGCGTAGTCGAAACTTACCGTGAATTCCACTTGTTAAGAAAGGCCTCATAGCCGGGAGCCTCGCGTAAAAACGCGTACTCCTCATCCGCTTGAACACCGGCCAGCATCACGGTGCCCATTTGCGAGGTTAGCTGCGTCAAGTCATTAAAGTTGGTGAAACGATACAAAGGACTCTTAAGAGCGCCGGCGTCGGCACCATGCAGAGACGACATAATCTGCTCAAGCAAATCAAACGTCTCATTCGTATCCTTTGTTGCAACCGCAACGGTCAAGCTGGGCACGAGTCCCATCCATCCAGGCTGGTTGAGTACCTCAAATAGCGTTTGCGCGCGGTGGGCGCATGCGAGTGCATCGTCCACGCGGTCCTCGCGCAAGGCAATCTCGATAATGCTATTGACCGTCCCCATAAGGTCGGCCGACATTCTAATCAGGCGCGCCTCCCACGCACGCGCCGCCTCCTCATCATGGCCTTGGCGCATAAGAAGAATCGCCTGGCGCTCCTCCTTGTCAATCTGCGGCTGATGAATGGTGTCGAGCAGGCGTTGCGCATCCTCATAGCGCTCTTCCTGCATAGCGCGGGCGATAAGCATGCCGCACGCCTGCTCTCGGGCTTCGGGCAGCGTGCTTTGGGACAGCCGTTCGTAAGCTTTGTCTAGCGTGGGACGATACCTATCTGGCTCCTCAACCTGAAAGAGTGTGAGCGCGCCGTCCAGGTACTGCGTGAGCACGATGGCGAGCTCATCGCTTGCCGGATACAGGCGCATCCGCTCCTGCGCGTATGCGAAACCCGCCTCGTACCCATCCTCTCGGACCAGCCGGTCAACCTCGCGTTGAATTTCGAGGTTCGCCTCTTGGCTCAACTCGGGTTCGAACGACAGGAGGGTATTGGCGTCTGTCTCGAGCAGGCGTGCGAGAGCGGGGACCAGCGTTATATCCGGGTAGCTCATGCCGCGCTCCCACTTGTTGACTGCCGGCGCAGAAACCCCCAGGCGCTGAGCCACCTGCTCCTGCGTCAAGCCCAGCCCGCGTCGGCGGTTACGGATGACCTCGGAAATATGCATGGTTCGTCCCTTCGTGCAAAGTGTATGCGTCGCAGCTGCTCACTGACTATTTCACCAGCTGGCGATCGTTCGCACAATTGAGACGTCTTCATGTTTGAGGCAGGAAACCTAACCGTTGGTTAACTCAGTCCCCCGCGCTTTCTCGACCTCAAAAAAGTGCCTGTCCCCAAATTGAGGTTTTACTCGCTCCTCAGCGCCTCCACCGGGTCGCGGCGGGCCGCGTTGCGGCTCGGGATGAGGCCCGCCGCCACGGTGAGCAACACGCTGATGAGGATGAGGCCGAGCGCGGACGCCACCGGCAACTGCATGACGTTTTCGATCTGGTGTTCGGCAAGCGCCCACGCGTTCACGGGGAACGACACCAAAACCACTACGGCAATCGCCAGCACACCGGCAATGAGACCTTCGATAAAGGTTTCGGCGTTGAAGACATTGGCGATGTTGCGCTTGGACGCGCCCATCGCGCGCAGAATGCCGATTTCCTTCTTGCGCTCCAGCACGCTGATATACGTGATGATGCCGATCATGATGGAGCTCACCACGAGCGAAATGCTCACGAAGGCGATGAGCACAAGCGAGATCATGTTGACGATGCTCGTGACGCTGCCCATGAGCACACCCATGTAGTCGGTGTAGACGATCACCTTGTCGTCGTCGCCCGCCGCGCGCATATCCTCGTTGTAGCGATCAATCGCGGAAAGCACAACCTCCTTGGCCTCAAAGTCGACGGGGTAGATACTCACCGACTGCGGGTCGGACGGATCGGCGTATCCCAGCGTGGAGAGATTGTTGCTATACGTGAGCTTGCCGGCGTTCGCGTAGCTGGTCATGAGCGACGAGAGGTCCTCGGCATCCATGTTGAGATGGATCGCATTCGCGAACGCGGTGCCGTCGACTGAGAACGCGCTCTGCATGCTTGCCGCAAGGCGCTGCGCGAGCTGCGGGGCCGCCGATGCCATCGCCTGGCCGAGCCTCGTCTGGAGCTGGGAGGCGATCGCAGAGCCGATTTTCTCCCCTGTCCGATCAAGCACCTGGGAGAACGCCTCGGTCATATACGGGGCAAGCTGGTTTTCGACATAGGACCGCATCGCCTCCTGCAGGCGCTCCGCCACCGGCTCACCCGCGTTTTTCGCGATGATCGCGAGCTGCGCTTGGGCCTCATCCGTGTTGTTGTACGAGGCAAACGCCTCGAGCAGCTTGACGGCGAAGTCAGGGTCATCGGGTTTGAGGTCCTCGCCGCTGTTGGCGAGCCACGCCACGAAACCTCTCGTGTACGCATATGCCGCTTGCATTGACGCCTCAAGCTGCTCGCGTGTGAGCAGGTCGCCGTCACTCAGGTCACCCCAAATCTCGGATAGATCGGGCTGCGGCGGGTTGGCCAAGATCGCGTCGAGATCGAGCGAGTCGAGCGCCCCGGAAAGGTCGATATCAACGCCGCCCAAGTTCAGCCCTGCGAAGTCGAATCCGGACAGGTCGAGCCCGGCGCCCAACGCCTTCTCGTCGATCTTGAACGCCGACTTGAGGCCCGCCTCGTCCACGGTGAACAAGCTTGCGAGGTCCACGCCCTGCTTCGCCTCCTCCTGCAGGGTGGCGAAGGGCTTGCCGGTGAATACATCGACCTCGGGGTCCGCAAGCTGCTGCTTGACGATCTCGGAGTTCGCGGCGCGCTCCATGAGCTTGCTTGTAAGCCCGTGCGTGTAGGCGATGCCCTGCGAGAGCGCTGCGGACTTGGCGGTGGGGCTCGGCTGCACCACGCCCACGACCTTAAGATCCAGGCCATTCGTCACCTGCTGCTCCACGAACGAAGCATCATCGGACATATCCGTCCAGCCGCCCGTCTCGGCGTTCTTGCGGTAGAAATCGGAAGCGGCCAGCACCTTGAAGCTCGTCCCCAGGGCATCCTCGTAGGTGAAGTCCACGTCGACCTCGGGCACATCGATCTCACCCGAACCGCTCATGGTACCGTCCACCATGCGATCGAGCTCGGAGGGGTCGAGCACGCCGAGGCTGTAGAGCGTGTAGTCGGAGATCTTGCCCTTGCCCGAAAGCACGAGCACGCACTCGTCCGCCTTGGTCGCCCAGCGACCGGCCACCACGTCGTATTGCTCGTCGAGCAACTCGGGATTGTCAATCATCTCGTTGAAGGCGGTGGCGCCCGTCATCATTGTGCCCGCCATGGCGGCAGAGCTCGCCCCACCGGTCATGGCCATGGACAAGGCGTTGGGCGAGACCTGGACCGGATCGGCACCCTCGTCCGCGCGGTACACGAGCGGCGTGATGCCGTAATCGTATTGGATGGCGGACACCTCGCCTTCGAGCTCATCGGCGTCCTTATCGAGGAAGGCCTTGAAGCTCGCCATGTCGTTCGACTTCACGCTGGCGAACATGTCGGAGAGCATGGTGAACACGGGGATCTTGTCACCAGGTTCGGGCTGTGTGCTGTCGCGCGAGGCGGACGCCGCGTCGCCGCTTGCCGTGCCCTCCCCCGCCGCGCCGTTCGCATCTTCGCCCGAAGAAGTGCCCGCGTCGCCCGTCATCATGCTCGTGAGGTCGTAGCTCTGGCGGGCAATGGTGAGCGGGTAGCTCGACAATGTGTCCTGCTCGACCTTGGCGATGTAGCCGTTCACGCCGTTGGAGAGCGCGAGAATCGCCGCGATGCCGATGATGCCGATCGAGCCCGCGAAGGCCGTCATGATGGTGCGGCCCTTCTTGGTCATGAGGTTGTTGAAGGAGAGCGACAGTGCCGTAAGTAGGCTCATGGACGAGCGCTTCTTGGTGTCGGCGGAAGCCTCGCGGCGCGACCCCTCCGCCAGTCCCTCGGCAAGCTCCTTCTCGCCCACCGGACGCGTGTCGTCCACGATGCGACCGTCCTGGATGCGCACGATACGCGTGGCGTAGTCTTCGGCGAGCTGCGGATTGTGCGTGACCATGATCACGAGCCGCTCGCGCGCGACCTCGGCGAGCAGGTCCATGACCTGGATGCCCGTCTCGGTATCGAGGGCACCCGTGGGCTCGTCTGCCAGCACGATCTCGGGGTCGTTCACCAACGCGCGCGCGATGGCGACGCGCTGCATCTGACCACCCGAGAGCTGGGCAGGCTTCTTGTTGATATGGTTGGCCAAGCCCACGCGCTCGAGCGCGGCCTTTGCGCGGCGCGTGCGTTCGGCCGGCGCGATGCCCGCCAGGGTGAGAGCAAGCTCGACGTTGGCGAGCACGGTCTGGTGCGGGATGAGGTTATAGCTCTGGAAGATGAAGCCCACGCGGTGGTTGCGATAGGTGTCCCACTCGGCGTCACCGTAGTCACGCGTGGAGATGCCGTTGACCACGATGTCACCGGAGTCGGCGTGGTCGAATCCGCCCAAGATGTTCAGAAAGGTGGTCTTGCCTGAGCCGGAAGGGCCCAAGACCGCAACGAACTCGTTGTCACGAAAGGTCACCGAAACGCCGTCGAGCGCACGCTGAACCAGATCGCCCGTGGTATACGTCTTGGCGATATCGCGAATCTCAATCATGCATCGGCCTCCCCCGCCGCGCCGCGCTCCGTAAGACGCGCGTTCGTCCACTGCCTAAACAATTCGTACAGCACCGCCACGATGGGAATGAAGAACACAATGCCCACGATGCCAAACAGGTTGCCGCCCACGAGCGCGGCAATGAGCGTCCATAGGGCGGAGAGCCCCACGGAGGAGCCTACCACGTGCGGGTAGATGAATTGGTTCTCGACGAACTGAACCGCCAGGTAGACGATCACGCAGAGCAGCGCGTGCTCGGGAGAGGCGAGCAGCGTGAGGAACGCGCCGATGACGCACGAGGCGAACGCGCCCACGTATGGCACAAAGGCGAACAGGGCCGTCAAGAAGCCGATGAGCCCGGCATAGGGCAAGCGAACCACGGAGAACGCGAGGAATATCAGCGTTCCCAGAATGCATGCCTCGACACATTGGCCGGAAAGAAACTTGGAATACGTGTCCGAGGCGAGATGCGCGACGTGGCGGATCCGCGCGGCGTGGCCCGCATCGAGATGGGCGTCCATGACGCGATTCACCTGACGGCCGAGCGTGCGCTTGCTCGCCAAGACGTACACGGCGATCACGAAGGCGAACACGGTGCTGGAGATAACCGAAACCGTCGAGCGCGCCGCCGCGAACACCGAGGTCGCAACCGACCCGAGGCCGAAACTCAGCAACCCTTCGAGCCCCGACGCGGAGCCAGCAGCCGCGGAGGAGCTGGACTGTTGGAACACCTTGGCGAGCCTGTCGACGTCGAAGCCGTTCTCGGCGAGCGCCCGCTCGATCTCGGGAAGGCGCTCGGCAAGCAACGGCGCGATCGTCTTGGCAGAGGCGATGAGCTGCGGAACGAGCATGGTCACCGCAAGTACGGCGACGCCCGCGATGAGGATGAGCACGATGACGATGCTCGCCATGGTGACGGTGCCCGGGCGAGGCCGGTGCTTCTCAGGCAGCCGGGAGGTAAGACGAGCAAGCAAGCGCTCCATGCCCGAAACGGGCACGTTCAGAACGAAGGCGAAACCCAGGCCAAGTAGAACGGGGAACAAGATGTCGACGATCGCGGACAGGGCACCCAGTACCACGTCGAGATGGGAAACGGCGACGTGCAGGCACACGCCAAAGGCGATGAGCAAAGCGATGCGGCGGGTCTGCTGATCGAACATGAGGCCCTTTCGGTCTGGTCTCGCGTCCGTCCTGACGGACGCCTCGTGCATATCAACTGTTTATACCCAAATCGCCGTGGTTAGCGCGTCCAAAAGTCATAGATAGCCTGGGAGTATAGGGCGCTGCCATAGGCGGACGGATGCGAATAGTCGCGCAGAAACAGCGGATCGTACTCGTATCCCGAAAAATCGGCGACCTCCACGTCCATGCGATCGCATATCGCGCGGATCGTCGTGTAGTACGCCTCGCGCACCTCCCGCGTGTAGATGGTCTGGTCGTACGCCTTGCCCTTGACGGGCTGGATAACGATGAGCGGCTCTACGCCCACTTGCCGGCAAACGTCGAGCATGAGCTCGAAATCCTCGTATTCCTGCTGGCTGAAGTACACGCCGTCGTCCACGTGCCAGGCGCGCTGGGCACCGTCGAGCCAGGCTGCGAACTTCTTCTCGTACCAGCCATCGTAAAAACCATACTCGTTGTTAGACGAGCCCTTGGACGCACGCTGCTTACCCTCCTCGATGAGCGCGCCCCAATCGAGCGCGGCGGTTTTTCCTCCCGCGGTGCCCTGCTTGCCCGCACTCGCCTTGGGGTCATGCGGCTCCCCCGCCCCATCCGCGCGCAACGACTGCGCGAGGCGCAGGTCGGAGGCGAGCGAGGTCGCAGCGCGATCCGCGGCGTTCACGAATCCCAAAGGCGTGGAGGCGCTCCCGTCGGCATCTTCAACGCCATATGTTCGCACGCGCTCGACAACACGAGCCTTCATCTCACGCGAAATGGAGGGGTTCGCCATGAACGCATCGTAGGCGCCTTGCGAAAACACGCCGGGAAAGGTACTCGCCGGATCCCGATAGCACATGAACCACTGCATGCTCGCAAAGATGACGACGCGACGGCTCCCCTTTGGCATATGGGGAGCGAACGCGCCAACCTCAATCGCCTGCCACAGGTCATTGACGCCAGCCCGCCCCGCCACAACCGAGGTGACGCCATATCGCCCATCGGCGAACAGACGGCCCGGATGAGCGGGGCCCGCAGGGGCCGAATTGAGCTCGGAAGAGCCGAGAATAAGCCGCGGGTCGTCTCCACCCCTTCGGAGCGCATCGTACTCGCCCGCCATGAAATCCCAGCTCGCAACCTCCGCGTAACTGGGATACGCCGTCCTCAAGTCCGAAGGCGGCAGGGCGCGCACGCCACCCGCGCACACAAAGGCAACACCGGCACTCGAAATCAGCGCAAGCGCGGCGCATACCGCAATGAGACGCTTCATATCATGCTCCCTCCTCTCGCTATCGGTCGCATGCTAAAACTCGGCGTAAACCGGAGAAGCCGGCGCGCCGTACGGAGAGCAGATGAAAAACCACACAAGCAGGGCGGCGAGTGCCACAAGCGCGCACGTCCAGGCGATCGCCGCAGAAACCGAGCCCCCATACCACCATGCTCGCACGCGCTCCACCACATGCGACACGGACGCCACGGGTGACACCGCACTCCCGGTTCGCCCAAAACGCCCTCCGGAGGCGCTCACAGGCGCACCGCGATCTGCTCGATGATCTTGTTTACCGTGTTCATCTCCTTGCGCTCAACCGCCGTGGGCGCGATTTCGATCCCGAAGTTCTCCTCAATGCCAACGAGCACCTCGATGGCCGCGAGCGAGTCGAGCAGACCCGCCTCGAACAGGTCGACATCGCGTTCCTCGCGCACCGCCTCGTCATCGCAGATCTCTTCGAGCATCTCGAGTACCCGGGATTCGATCTCGTTCTTGTCCATTGCCATGGGAAATTCCTTTCTCTCATGCGCCACGCAGGCGCCTTGTCTATATGCCGACGAGCTCATCGTCAGCCTAACGCCGCCGCAATCAGGCCCGAGACCTGCCCTGAGAACAGGGCGAACCCCAAGACCACGAGCTGCAAGGTGACAAACCACGACGCCACCTTGTACCAACCCTCCTTGCGATGGCGCTTATGGAATGAGCTGCGCTTTTGGTAGACCTCCGTCACCGCGAGCAGGACACCGTGATAGATACCGTACGCAAGGTAGTCCACCGTCAATCCGTGCCAAGCCCCCATAAGCGCCATGTCGACCATGTAGGCGGCGCACGCCGTCTGCAGCCTGCTCGAAAAGAGCTTGCGCTTGGTCGCCATGCGAACGAACCGCATGAACACGAAGTCGCGCAGCCACGTCGACAGCGTTATGTGCCAGCGGTTCCAAAAATCCTTGATATCGACGGCGATGTACGGGGCGCGAAAATTCGCCGGAACGGCGATGCCAAAGCACCGTCCCAAGCCCATCGCCATAAGCGAGTACCCGGCGAAATCAAAGAAGAGGTACGCCGCGTACCCATATGCCCGAAGCACTTCACGGCAGGCGACGGGCATAGTGAGCGCATCGAGCGTGAGCGTGCCGGCGGGAGCGCAACTCGCGTCGTAGAACCCCCGCGCAATCGTCGCGAGGACGAGTTGCATTGCGGCGCCCGCGAACATCATCATGACGCCGCGCGTGAGCAGGTCGGCGTAATCGGAGCGCGGTCTAGGGGCGTGGATGTCCTCGACGAAGCGCCTGGATCGATCGATCGGTCCCGAGGTGAACGTGGCGAAGAAGGTCAGGAAATACAGATAGTCGAGCGGATCCATGCGCTCGATGAGGCCGTCGCGCATCTCGATGAGAACCTGCACCGCCTTAAAGGTGATATAGGAGATGCCGATGAACCCCAGCAGGTCCCGGTCAAACACCGCCCCAACCTTATAGATCACCAGCGGGACGATGGTGGATAGCAGGGCCGCGCGATAGACCGCAAGGCTTTTGGCACCGCCTTCGGTACACCAGCTGCGATGCACCGCATAGGCACCCAGCGAAGCGATAGTGAGAAAGACGCCAAGCGCTGCCAGACCCTGTGGATTCCCGGCAAACAGCAGTGCCATCATCAGACACGACGCCGTCATGCCATATGCCCTCATGGACCTGCCCGTGAGGCCGAGAACGGCGGCGGGCACCACCAGGAAGGCAGATGCCATGAAGAACGACGGCGAGGTATAAAAACCCATGCGTCCTCCTAGCAGCCCGCGCTCTGCAGGCTCCGGCGATCGAGCTTGCCATTGCCCGTCATGGGCAGTGAATCTCGAAATGCAACCTTCTTGGGAATCATGTAGTGCGGAAGCGTCGCCTTTAGACGCTCCTTCAGCGCGAGCCCCTCCCTAAACGGCGTCTGCTCAAGCGGGCGCGCGGGCACCACGTGCGCCACCAGGTGCGACACCTTCCCGTCGCGATATGTGGCCGTCACCGCGGCAGCGGCGACTTCGGGGAGCCGGCGCAGCTGCTCCTCTATTTCCCCCAGTTCAATGCGGAAGCCGTTGAGCTTCACCTGAAGATCCAGGCGACCGCGGAAGTGAAGCATGCCGTCCTCGTCGAGCATGCCCTCATCGCCCGTGCGGTACGCCCGCACCTGCTCGCCATCGAGCTCGGCCTGCCCAAATGCCCGCGCGGTGAGGTCATCGCGGCCAAAGTAGCCACGTGCAACGGTGTTCCCCTCGATTACGACCTCGCCGAAAACGCCCGGCTCGCAATCGGATCCATCCGCATCCACGATGCGCAAGCGCGTGCCAGGACGCGGGACGCCTACGGGCAGGGGCTCGTCGGAAGACGCCATGTCTGCCGTGACTTCAACCGAGGTCACTGCCACCGTCGACTCCGTCGGTCCGTACGTGTTGAGGATGCGGGCAGTTGGAAAGCGCTCGAGAAGATGGGCGGCTACCATGTTGGGGAGCGTCTCACCGCAAAAGATGAACAGGCGAAGATCGGGCAGGAGCTTATCGCGAAACTCCACGTTCGCCAGACACAGCTCGGCAAACGATGGGGTCGAAACCCACACCTGGACGCCGCTGTCCGCAAGGGCCTTCATCTGGGATGAAGCGGAGCTTTGCGTTGCGGAGGCAAGGGAGTAGAGGGATCCCCCGCTCGCGAGGGCACCGGCCATCTCAAAGACCGACAGGTCGAAGGAGAAAGGCGCCTGATCGAGCCAAACGGCGCCCAGGGAACGGCCTTCGTCCGCCATACGGGCGAGCTCCACGTCCCAAGCGCAGAAGTTGTCAAAGCACGCTGCGGTTATCTCAACGCCCTTGGGGGCACCCGTCGACCCCGAGGTAAACAGAATGTAGGCGATGTCTTCGCCTGCAATCCAACGCCCGCGATCGCTTTCGCCACCCGTCGCGGCGATGCGACAGAACTCGTCTTGGGACAACACCGTGAGCGGCGGCATCTCCTCGACACGCGGAATATCCTCGGTAGCCAAAACCAGCGGACACGACCCTTCGTGCGTGATTTGCCTTGCGATGGACGCGACGCGTTTGGCGGGAACCGAGGTGCAGTCGACGGGAACATACGGACACCCGGCCTTCATGCAGGCGAGGAATCCCACCACCATGAAGGGGTCCTTATTCCCGTACACCATGACCGGGACGCCCCGTTCGACATGAGCCGATATATATGCCGCGAGCGCGTCGGACGCCGCCCACACCTCGCCGTAATCGAACTCAGCGCCCGTCGACACGCGCACCGCCGGAGCATGGTGCCGCTCACGGGCAACCGCCTCGATCATCTCCAAATACTTCATGCCATATCACTTCCCCGTCCGCGTTCGTTCGCGTTTTCGACAGACCGCTAGAGCCTACCCCCCCCCGTCGCCCTTTTGGCAAGAGTGGCTTGGGTTTCCCTTATGCGGCATCGCCCATTGTGCCCGCGCAATGGTTAAGAAAGGCTTACGACCGGGTGACATTGCCGTAAGACTGGTTATGAATGGCTGAAGTCGCAGACGGGGGCGGGCGGGAGAGGTCGTTGTGTCGTTTTGGCCCCATGGGCAAATTGCCTGATGGTCCGCAGCGCCAAATGGGGGGCGTGGCGTATTATTGAAGGGTTAGCAATCCGTCTGGTTCAAGGCGGTTCGGACGCACCTTTCGGACGCGCCCGAACCGACCGCCGCCAGCGGCCCAACCCGTCCACAGAAGGGCAGGAC
>NZ_DAWDUX010000018.1:3105-14298 GCF_052346665.1 Collinsella sp. | reverse complement strand
GGGCAGGACTCAATGGTCTCTCGCGTGTACGTAGAGAAGAAACCCGGGTTTGACGTCGAGGCGAAGCAGCTGCTCACCGAGCTCCGCGACACCTTGGGCATCGAGGCGCTCACGGCTTTGCGCGTCATTAACCGTTATGACGTCGAGGGTATCGACGAGAAGTTGTTCGCACGCTGCGTGCCCACCGTATTCTCCGAGCCGCAAGTCGACGCCGTGTACAAGGAGCTGCCCGCCGATGCTGCTCACCTCTTCGCCGTCGAGGCGCTGCCCGGCCAGTTCGACCAGCGCGCCGCCTCCGCCGCCGAGTGCGTCCAGCTCATCTCCCAGGGCGAGCGCCCCACCGTGCGCTGCGCCAAGGTGTACGTGCTCTCCGGCGAGCTCTCCGCCGAGGACCTCGACGCCATCAAGGGTTACGTGGTGAACCCCGTCGAGTCGCGCATCGCCGCGCTCGAGCTCCCGGACACCCTCACTCAAGAGATTCCCGATCCCGAGCCGGTCGAGGTCATCGACGGCTTCCGCGAGATGGACAAGGCCGCCCTCGCGGCGTTCATCGCCGATCGCGGCCTGGCCATGGACGAGGCGGACATCGCCTTCTGCCAGCAGTACTTCAAGGACGAGGATCGCGACCCCACCATCACCGAGATCCGCGTCATCGATACGTACTGGAGTGACCACTGCCGTCATACCACCTTTGGCACCAACCTCCAGAACATCGAGATCGACGACGCCGCCGTCGAGGCCGCGTTCGACCGCTACATGGAGATGCGCCATGAGCTTGGCCGCGACGAGAAGCCCGTCTGCCTCATGGACATGGGCACCATCGGCGCCAAGTGGCTTAAAGCGCAGGGCATCCTCACCAACCTCGACGAGTCCGAGGAGATCAACGCCTGCACCGTCAAGGTGACCGTCGACGTCGACGGCGAGGACCAGGACTGGCTGTTCCTCTTCAAGAACGAGACCCACAACCACCCCACCGAAATCGAGCCCTTCGGCGGCGCCGCCACCTGCGTGGGCGGTGCCATCCGCGACCCGCTCTCCGGGCGCTCCTACGTCTACCAGGCAATGCGCGTCACCGGCGCGGCCGACCCGACTGTCCCCGTGAGCGAGACCATCGCCGGCAAGCTGCCGCAACGCAAGATCGTGACCACCGCGGCCGCCGGCTACTCCTCCTACGGCAACCAAATCGGACTGGCCACGGGCCAGGTCTCTGAGCTGTACCACCCCGGCTACATGGCCAAGCGCATGGAGGTGGGCGCCGTGGTGGGCGCCACCCCGGCGAGCCACGTCCGCCGCGAGTGCCCCGCCCCCGGCGACAAGATCATCCTGCTCGGTGGCCGCACCGGCCGTGACGGCATCGGCGGCGCCACCGGCTCCTCCAAGGCCCACAACGTCGAGTCCATCGAGAAGGACGGCGCCGAGGTCCAGAAGGGCAATGCCCCCATGGAGCGCAAGCTGCAGCGCCTCTTCCGCCGCGGCGACGCCTGTCGCCTCATCAAGCGCTGCAACGACTTCGGCGCGGGCGGCGTGTCCGTCGCCGTGGGCGAGCTCGCCGACGGCCTCTACATCGACCTCGACATGGTCACCAAGAAGTACGACGGCCTGGACGGCACCGAGCTCGCGATTTCCGAGTCCCAGGAGCGCATGGCCGTCGCCGTGGCCGAGGAGGACGTCGAGGAGTTCATGGGCTACGCCGCCGAGGAGAACCTCGAGGCGACCGTGATCGCCGAGGTCACGCATGAGGCCCGCGTCCGCATGGCCTGGCAGGGCGACGCCATCGTCGACCTCTCCCGCGACTTCCTCAACTCCAACGGCGCGCCCAAGTACCAGGACGTCCACGTCGTGGCCCAGGGCATCGCCCCCATCGACCCCGAGAGCGAACTCGCCGAGGCCGCGCTCGAGGAGTTCGGCACCCTCGAGGGCATCTACGAGAGCACCGTCCCCATGGTGCCGGGCGCCGAGACCTGCGAGTCTTTCCACGACGCCATGACCGAGCTCGTGAGCGACCTCAACGTGTGCTCCAACAAGGGCCTGTCCGAGCGCTTCGACTCCACCATCGGCGCCGCGACCGTCCTCATGCCCTTCGGCGGCACCCGGCAGCTCACCCCGAGCCAGGCCATGGTCGCCAAGTTCCCGGTCGACGGCGAGACCACCACGGTCTCTGGCATGGCCTGGGGCTTCAACCCCTACATCATGGACGCCGACCAGTACCGCGGCGCCTATCTCTCCGTGGTCGAGAGCATCTCGCGCCTCGTGGCCACCGGCTTCGACCATGAGAAGGTCTACCTGTCCTTCCAGGAGTACTTCGAGCGCCTGCGCGATGTGCCCGAGCGCTGGGGCAAGCCCATGGCCGCCGTACTGGGAGCGCTCATGGCCCAAGTCGAGCTCGGCGCCGGCGCCATCGGCGGCAAGGACTCCATGTCCGGCTCCTTCGAGGACCTCGACGTCCCGCCCACGCTCGTGTCCTTCGCCGTGGCCGTCGACAAGCTCGCCAACATCGTCTCGCCCGAGTTCAAGGGCGCCGGCCATCGCGTCGCCCTGATCCAGCCCTCCTACCAGGTCGACGACCTGCTGCCCGAGACCGACTCCCTGCTCGCCGCCTTCAGCGCCGTCGAGGACCTCGTGCGCGAGGGCAAGGCGCTCTCCGTCTCCACCGTCGGCTTCGGCGGCTTGGCAGAGGTCCTGTTCAAGGCCTGCCTGGGTAACCGCATCGGCTTCGAGGTTTCCGAGGCCTACTACGAGGCTGACGCCCGCGACCTGTTCGACCACTCCTACGGCTGCTTCATCGTCGAGCTCGACGAGGACGCCGCGCTGCCCGAGGTCGACGGCGCGTGCGTGGTCGACCTCGGCGTGACGTGCGAGCCCTACGAGCTCACCGCCTACGGCGAGACCCTTGATCTGGACGAGCTGCAGGAGGCCTGGGCGAGCGCGCTCGAGGGCGTGTTCCCCTATCGCAGCGCCGCCGACGACGTTGACGCGCCCGAGGAGCTGATCCCCGAGGAGCGCTACCGCTCCGAGGAGGAGGGCCGCATCCGCGCGACCTACGGCGGCCTCAAGATCGCAAAGCCCCGCGTGATCATCCCGGTCTTCCCCGGCAACAACTGCGAGTTCGACTCCGCCCGCGCCTTCCGCGCCGCCGGAGCCGAGGCCGACGTCTTCGTAATCAACAACCTCACGCCCGAGAACGTCGCCGAGTCCACGCGCGAGCTCGCACGGCGCATTCGCGAGTCCCAGATCGTCATGATCCCCGGTGGCTTCTCCGGTGGCGACGAGCCCGACGGTTCCGCCAAGTTCATCACCGCGTTCTTCCGCGCGCCCGAGGTCACCGAGGCGGTTCGCGACCTCCTGCAGTCCCGTGACGGCCTGATGCTCGGCATCTGCAATGGCTTCCAGGCGCTCGTCAAGCTCGGCCTGGTGCCCTACGGCGACATCGTGGACGCCACCGCGGACGCGCCGACGCTGACCTTCAACCAGATCGGCCGCCACCAGAGCCGCCTGGTTCGCACCCGCATCTGCAGCGATCTCTCGCCCTGGCTATCCCAGTGCAACGCGGACGAGCTCTACACCGTGGCCATCTCCCACGGCGAGGGCCGCTTCGTCGCGAACGACGAGGTGCTCGGGCAGCTCCGCGCCGGCGGCCAGATCGCCACGCAGTACGTCGACGTGGCCGGCATGCCATCCATGGACCTCGACGTGAACCCCAACGGCTCCGTCGCCTGCATCGAGGGCATCACCTCCCCCGACGGCCGCGTGTTCGGCAAGATGGGCCATGTGGAGCGCCGCGGCAACGGCCTGTACAAGAACGTCCCCGGTGAGAAGTTCATGCCCCTGTTCGAGAGCGGCGTGGCCTACTTCGGGTAGGCAGATCCCCCAAATGGTCCTCCTCGTGGGGTCCGCATATAACGCCTTCGAGCGCCGCCGGCTGTTCTGCCGACGGCGCTCTTCCATTTGCGCCCGCCTCCTCATTTGCGCCCGCTCGCGCAATCGCTCGTAATTGAGGTTTTTCGTATTCGTTTCCCAAAAGTCAAAGTAGAGGACGCCATTCAGCAAAAAAATCCTGACCTTTTGCTAGATTTCCCGCCGCTCTACTTTCGAAATCCCAAATCGAGTACGAAAAACCTCAACTTCCTAATTCCCCGTTGGCACTATGTGCCTCCGTAGTCAGTCTGCACCGATCCACGTTTGGGCCATGGCGCGCTGGCGCCCCCTTTCAAGCACCCGAGTTAGCGGGCTTCAAGCCACGCGCCACCACGACTCAAAATAACGTATTCTCTGTTCAAGCCCACACAAGAAAGGTCGATCCATGCACCAGCCCATGAAGCAGCTCCCGGAACGAGCCATCAGCGAAGAGGAGGCCCGCAAAATCCTCCGCATCGGCGAGCACTGCGTCGTCGCCACGGTCGATGCTGACGGACACCCCTACGCCACGCCGCTCTCCTACGTCCTGGACGGTGACGCCCTGTTGATCCACACGGGCATCGCGGGAGGCCAGAAGACCGAGGACTGGAAGCGCGACCCGCGCGTGTGCGTCACCGTCGCCGTGGATATGGACCCAGTTTACGTCGAGGAGGACGGTGCTCCCGGCTTCTTCACCACGCGCTTCGCGAGTGTGATTGCCACGGGTACCGTTCGCCCCGTTGAGGACACCGCGCTTATGCGACGCGCCTTGGCACAGATCTGCCTTAAATACTGCCCCGAGCACAAGGACAAGATTGGCGCAGCGATCGACTGGGAGCTCCCCGCGACCGCAATTTGGGCAATCGATCTCGATCATATCTCCGGTAAGGCGGGACGCCGCATCCCCAACGGTAAGGGAACCGTCACCGGCAATCTGGACGGATAGACCACCTACCCCCCTTCCCACAAATCGTACGGGAGGGCACACGCTCCATGCGCCGCACACGCCGTCGGCATGGCGCACGTCAACTGCCCCACCGCTTCGCATCCGTATCACCGTCCATTCCATTGACCCCGAAAGGACCACTATGGAACTCATCACCGCCCGCCTTGTCCTGCGCCCCTGGCTCGACAGCGACGCAACCGAGCTCTACGCGCTCGCCCGAGATCCACGTATAGGTACCGCCGCAGGCTGGCCTCCACATGAAAGCGAAGAGCAGAGTCTCGACATCCTCCGCAATGTCTTGCGGGGACCCGAGCAATATGCCGTCACCCTCAGATGCGACGGCACGCTCATAGGTGCAATAGGACTTAAAACGATCGATGATTGCGATTATCTAGAGGGACCCGATGAGTACTCCGCAGGCTACTGGATCGGCGCGCCGCATTGGGGTAAGGGATACGCCCCGGAGGCGTTCTCCGCGCTCATCGAGCATGCGCAACGCGACCTGGGAGCTCGAGCGATGTACGCCGACCACTTCCTCGATAACGCCCAATCGCATCGTGTGATGGAGAAGTGCGGTCTCAAGCCCCTGCGGACAGCCGAGGTTAGCGCGCTGTACCCCGAAGGCTCGCGCGAGGTCCTCATCATGCAGCGCGAACTCAGGCCGGACGGCGAGGCGAACGGCTCATCAGGGTTATGACACGGCAATCGGTTTTGCACGGTCGTCCCCACGCCGCCAAAAGGCCTAATTCATCGAATCCAAGGCTTCCTTCCAGCGTTTTTGAAGCCGATCGAATGTCCATGCGGCGTTTGCGGGACTCGTTGAGGGCAGCACGACCGCGGGCAATCCAACCCGATCCTGCAGGTGCTTGGCGTATAGACGCCCCGCCGTTCCGCCATTGCACACGACATGCCGAATGGGCGCCACCTCAAGCACACGCTCGATGTCTACAGGCTCCACGTTTGCGATGCTCGCATCGCTCGAACCCTTAATGTCGCATTGCGCCACCACGTCCCACAGCGCAATACCATGCGCAAGCAAGAGCGCGCACTTCTCAGGGATCGATTGGGGGACTTTCGCTCGCAGGCAAGACGCTAAAACGCGCCAAAATCGGTTCTGGGGATTTCCGTAATAGAAGTCGTTCGCGCGCGAAAGTACCGAGGGAAAGGAGCCGAGCACTAAAATGCGTGAGCGCTCGTCGTATACCGGTTCAAACCCGTGCGATATGCGTTGATACTCAGGCATGATCTTCCTCCTATCTCCACGAGAGCCTCCGCGCGAGTGGGTATAAGCGACTAGAATACCATCATCTTTAGAAGGGATCATCATGTCAGCCAACCACGACCTTGTCCTGTATTATCGCCCCACGTGCCCGTTTTGTATCCGCGTCACGGACTTCATGAGGAGCCGCGGCATCGAAATTCCCCTGCGCAATATCAGCATCGACTCCGAGGCGGCGCGTACACTCGTTTCGGTGGGTGGCAAGCAGCAGGTTCCGTGCCTGTTCATCGACGGCAAGCCGCTCTACGAATCAAGCGATATCATCGCTTGGCTCGATGCCAACTTCTAAGCTCATCCCCCACCGCAAAACATACGTGCACTGTCGCCGAACAAAGGCATACAGGGGAACGTGTCTCATCCAGACGGGCTCATCGCCATAACCGCGGTGAGCCCTCCTCCCTCTGCAACAGGCCAAAGGCAGAGAACGCGAACCCTACTGCTCTGCCGATACGTAATCCTCATCGACCGTGATTTTGGGCACGGCATCGGGGTACTCTTCGACAACAAGGGCCGACAAGCGAGATTTGAACTCCTGGGGACTCAGCTCACAATCAGCAGGATGCAGCGAATCGAAAATAACATTGGTATGCGTAGGCCCCGGTACACACCGAAGATCATGAATGCTCGCGTGAGGGCTGATGCTCTGCGCTAAAGCATTAATCTTGTTACGCATATCGGCGACATGGGGATCATTCGTGACGATGGGGTCGTAATGAAGGGTGACAATGAGCCCGTCCTCGTCCTTGAACGCCTGCTCGATATTATCAAGTGTGTCGTGGCTCTCGAGCGGATCGGTCTCAGCTGCCATCTCAACGTGCGCGCTGGCGAATTGCCTGCCCGGGCCGTAGTCGTGCACCATGAGGTCATGCGTGCCGAGGACCCCAGGGTAGCTCATGATTTTTGATCGGATATGCTGAACAAGCTCAGGGTCGGGTGCTTGTCCAAGTAGCGGATTGACCGTGTCGCGGATGAGCTCGATGCCGCTCCAACCGATATAGGCGCCCACTGCGAGGCCCGCCCAGGCGTCCAAATTAATCCCCGTGATACGGGCGAATATTGCACAAATGAGCACCGCCCCCGTGGCAAGGACGTCATTTTTGGAATCCTGGGCGGTTGCAAGCAGTGTTTCGGATTTGATTTTCTCCCCGAGCACGTGATTCAGATGAGCCATCCATTGTTTGAGCCCCATAGATCCCACAAGGACACCCACCAACGCAAGCGAGAATTCGACGTCAGAGGGATTGATGATCTTATCAATCGAGGATTTGACGAGCTCGACGCCGATCATAAGCACGAGAACAGCGACGACAAGCCCCGAGAGATACTCGAAGCGACCATGACCATACGGATGCTCCGGGTCGGCGGGCTTACTGGCGAGCTTGAAACCCAGGACGCTCACGATATTCGAGCTCGCGTCACTCAGATTGTTGAGTGCATCGGCAACGATGGACACAGAGCCAGAGAGAACGCCCACCAGCCCCTTGCCAAGGCAAAGCACGACATTGAGCGCAATGCAGACAAAACCGGCAAGCTCGCCGACCTTGCCGCGGTCACCTTCTGCGCGTCGCATAATCCAATCAACCATACGTACCCCGAATCTCTTTACCGTACAGCCCCATAGCGCAATTGCAATTTGACAATGGTAGCACCGAACAGGACGGGCGGCACGCTACGTAAGCAACGACAATCAACTCTAGAGACACAAAAAGGCCGTCACCCCTAGGTGACGGCCTTGAAGATTGCGCTATCAAGCAATCGACTTAGAGCTTGATCTCGATGTCGACACCGGCAGGCAGGTCGAGGCGCATGAGCGAGTCGACGGTACCGGGCGTGGGATCGAGGATGTCAATGAGACGCTTGTGAGTGCGCATCTCGAACTGCTCACGGGAGTCCTTGTTCGTGTGGGGCGAACGGATGACCGTGTACAGGTTGCGCTCGGTCGGCAGAGGGATGGGGCCGGAAACGCGAGCACCGGTCTTCTGAGCGGTCTCAACGATGAGCTTGGCGGACTGATCGACGACCTCGTGATCATAGCCCTTCAGGCGGATCCTGATCTTCTGGCTGGACAACTTAACCTCCAACAATGGATGAGCGAGGGCACCCTCGCGGTGTTACACGTACGGGCGAGGGACCTTAGTTGGTACCGTTCTTCGCCATGACCTCGTCCACGATGGACTTGGGAGCCGGCTCGTAGGAGTCGAACTGCATGGTGTAGGTAGCACGGCCCTGGGTCTGGGAGCGAAGGTCGGTAGCGTAACCGAACATCTCGCCCAGCGGCACCTTGGCACGGATAAGCTTGCTGTTCCTGCGATCCTCCATACCCTCGATCTTGCCGCGGCGACCGGAGAGGTTGCCCATAACGTCGCCCATATACTGCTCGGGGGTCTCGACCTCGACAGCCATGATCGGCTCGAGCAGCTGCGGATCGGACTTCTTGAGGGCGTCCTTGATAGCCATGGAACCGGCGATCTTGAAGGCGGCCTCGGAGGAGTCGACCTCGTGGTAAGAACCGTCGAACAGGGTGACCTTAACATCGAGGACCGGGAAGCCGGCGATAACACCGGTGTTCAGGGCCTCCTGGATGCCCTTATCGATGGACGGGATGTACTCCTTGGGCACGACGCCGCCGACGATAGCGTTGACGAACTCGTAGCCGAAGCCCTCCTCCATCTTCTCGAGCTTGATGACGGCGTGGCCGTACTGACCGCGACCGCCGGACTGACGGACGAACTTGCCCTCAGCCTTCTCGACGTCGTGACCAGCGGTCTCGCGGTAGGCAACCTGGGGCTTACCAACGTTAGCGTCAACCTTGAACTCGCGGAGCAGACGGTCGACGATGATCTCGAGGTGCAGCTCGCCCATGCCGGCGATGATGGTCTGGCCGGTCTCGTGGTTGGTGGACACCGTGAAGGTCGGGTCCTCCTCGGCGAGCTTGGTCAGAGCCAGGGACATCTTGTCCTGCTCGGCCTTGGTCTTGGGCTCGATGGCAACGTCGATAACGGGCTTAGCGAACTCGATCTTCTCGAGGACGATCTCCTTGCCCTCGGTGCACAAGGTGTCACCGGTAGTGGAGTTCTTGAAGCCGACGCAAGCGACGATGTCGCCGGCACAGGCGTCGTCACGATCGATACGCTCGGCGGCGTTCATCTCGAGGATACGGCCGAGACGCTCGCGCTGACCGTTGGAAGCGTTGACCACGTAGGAGCCGGACTCGGCGCGGCCGGAGTAAACGCGAACATAGGTGAGCTTACCGACGAACGGGTCGGTCATGATCTTGAAGACCAAGCCGGAGAAGGGCTCGTCGAAGGAAGGATGGCGCTCAATCTCCTCGCCGGTGTCCGGATCGGTACCGGTGACGGCCTCGACGTCGATCGGGCTGGGCAGGTAGTCGACGACAGCATCGAGCAGCTCCTGAACGCCCTTGTTCTTGTAGGCGGAGCCCACGAAGACGAGGTTGAGCTCGTTGGCCAGAACGCCCTTGCGCAGAGCAGCCTTGAGCTCCTCGACGGTGAAGTCCTCTTCCATGAGGATCTTCTCCATGAGCTCGTCGTCAAAGTTGGCAGCAGCGTCGAGGAGCTCCTCGCGCTTGGTGGCAGCGATGTCAGCGAACTCAGCCGGGATCTCGTCCATCGGCTCGGGGTAGGTCATGCCCTTCGCGTCGGCCTTGAAGTCCCATGCAGTCATGGTGACCAGGTCGATGACGCCCCAGAAGTTGTCCTCGGCGCCCATCGGGACCTGAGCAGCCACGGCGTTAGCGTCGAGGCGATCCTTCATGGTCTCGATAGCGTTGAAGAAGTCAGCGCCCACGCGGTCATACTTGTTGATGAAGGCGATGCGGGGGACGTTGAAGGTAGAAGCCTGACGCCAAACGGTCTCAGACTGGGGCTGAACGCCGGCAACGGCGTCGAACACGGCGACGGCGCCATCGAGGACGCGCAGGCAGCGCTCGACCTCGGCGGTGAAGTCAACGTGGCCCGGGGTGTCGATGATCTGGATGCGGTAGTCCTTACCGTCCTTGTTCCAGAAGCACGTGGTAGCAGCGGAGGTAATGGTTACGCCGCGCTCCTGCTCCTGAACCATCCAGTCCATGGTGGCAGCGCCCTCATGGACCTCACCGATCTTGTGGGTCTTACCGGTGTAGTAAAGAATACGCTCGGTCGTGGTGGTCTTACCGGCATCGATGTGAGCCATGATGCCGATGTTACGGGTATCGGAAAGCTTGTACTTGGGCTTAGCCATGTCTTAAGTCCCTTCCCTGAATTACCAGCGGTAGTGAGAGAACGCGCGGTTGGCCTCGGCCATCTTGAAGACGTCCTCGCGCTTCTTCACGGAAGCGCCAACGCCGTTGGAGGCGTCGAGGATCTCGGCGGCCAGACGCTCGGCCATGGTCTTCTCCTTGCGGGCGCGGGAGAAGTTGACCATCCAGCGGATGCCCAGCTGAGTGGAACGACGGGCGTTGACCTCCATGGGGACCTGGTAGGTAGCGCCACCAACGCGCTTGGGCTTGACCTCAAGCGTGGGCTTGATGTTGTCCATGGCCTTCTTGAAGACGGCGAGGGCGTCCTCACCGGTCTTCTCGGCGACCATATCGAAGGCGGTGTAGACGATACGCTCAGCGGTGGCCTTCTTGCCGTCAAGAAGGACCTTGTTGATGAGCTGCGTCACGAGGCGGTTGTTGTAAACAGCATCAGGCTGGACCTCGCGGCGGTGAGTTTTAGCTGCACGACGCGGCATATTGAATCTCCTCTATCTGAATGGGATCTGGGTCAATCGTCGATCGACTACTTCGGGCGCTTCGCGCCGTACTTGGAACGACCCTGCTTACGGTTGGCGACGGGGGCGCAGTCATAGCAGCCGCGAAGGATGTGGTAACGCACACCAGGCAGGTCGCGAACACGACCGCCGCGGACGAGCACGATGGAGTGCTCCTGCAGGTTGTGACCCTCGCCGGGGATGTAAGCGGTGACCTCGATGCCGTTCACGAGGCGCACACGGGCGACCTTGCGAAGAGCCGAGTTCGGCTTCTTAGGGGAGGTGGTGAACACGCGGGTGCACACACCGCGCTTCTGGGCGT
>NZ_DAWDUX010000018.1:1927-3095 GCF_052346665.1 Collinsella sp. | reverse complement strand
TTGCTCTTGAGAGCGGCGTTCTTGGACTTCTTGGGGACCGAGCGACGGCCCTGGCGAACCAGCTGGTTGATAGTAGGCAAAGCGTACTCCTTCTCGAAATATCCAGCTTCCATTCCATGTGCAACGACATATTAAGGGGCGTCAGCATCCGCCCACAAAACACGCAGTTCGCTATGATACGCGCGCGTACCTGGACGGTCAACAGACCACGCGTCCGCGCGTTTCCCTATTTGGGGCATATTCCGCAGAGTCTCCACAAACAGAGAAAAGCCCACCCTCCCCTCGCGGGAAAGACGGGCTTTAGCAATAGGTGAACCGCGAGCGGGGCTCAGGCGCCCCAGATCGCCCTGAAAGAGGGGGGCGCACGCCTAGCGTGCGGCGCCCGACGATTGAAGGGCGAGGTGGGGTGCCTGAGGCACGCGCAGCTTAGTCCTCCTGCTCCTCAGGATAGACCTCATCGGTGTCGACGAGCTTGTTCAGCAGCTCGTCGAGGGAGGCCATGTCCTCGTTGATGACGCCGTTGCCGTCCTTGGACTGCGCAGGGGCGCCGAGCATCTCCTCGTCGGAATCGAGGTGATGGCGCGGGGCGCTCGTGCCGAGCAGGATGTCGTCCGGACCATCCGGGGAGAACACCATCTGCAGCAGCTGGGAGAGGTCCTCCTCGTCGGCAACATCCTCGGAGTTGTCAAGGATGTAGAGCAGGTTGTGCTCCTCAAGACCGTCGCGGAGCTCCTCGATGGCCTTGGCACCAATGCCGTCGATGCGGAGCAGGTCCTCCTCGGACTTGCCCACGAGGTCACCGACGACCTCAATGCCGACCTCGCTGAACTTGTTGGTCCAACGCTGGGAAACACCCAGGTCATCGAAGAGATAGAGGCGCGCGTCCTCGGCGGAGATGGTACGGCCATTGCGGGTGAACTGGCCACCCTCGCCGCCGTACTCGCCCGCGCCGAAGTCGAGCTGCTGCGGCAGCTCCTCATCGAGCTCCTTGAGCTCCTCGGGCGCCCAATCGGGGAGCACCTTGGCATGCGGAGAGGTGGGGTTCTCAATGGCCTGGTAGCCATCCTCGGTACGATAAGTCAAACCGGCCTTGGCGTACGGCTTGAGACCGGTGCCCGCCGGGATCTTCTTACCCACGATGACATTGGACTTGAGGTCGAGCAGATGG
>NZ_DAWDUX010000018.1:593-1917 GCF_052346665.1 Collinsella sp. | reverse complement strand
ACGACGCGGAGGACAGCCAGGAGTCGATGGAGGAAGCGACCTTGAGCGTACCCAGAATCGCAGGCTCGGCGGCAGGCGGCGTGAGGCCCAGACGCGCCACGCGATCGACCTCGTCGGCGAACTCGTAGCGGTCCACGTACTGGCCGAGCAGGTAGCGGGAGTCACCGGGGTTGGTGATCTGAACGCGACGCAGCATCTGGCGAGCCATAACCTCGATGTGCTTGTCGTTGAGGTCGACGCCCTGGGAGTTGTAGACCTCCTTCACGTTCTCGACGAACGTGTGCATGGTGGACTCGATGTCGGTGAGCTGGCGCAGGTTGCGGAAGTTCACGAAGCCCTTGGTGATCTGATCGCCGGCGCGGACCTCGCAGCCGTCCTCGATACCGGGCATGAACTGCACGGCGGCGGGAACGCGCTTCTCGTCCAGAATGCGGCTCGGGTCGTCCGAGTCGGTGAGCGTGAGCACATACTCGGACTTCTCGGGCTTGATGGCCAGGTGACCGGAGAACGGGGCGAGGTCGGCCTCGCGACCGAGAATCTTCTCGTTAACGTTGCCGACGATGTCGAACATACGCGAAACGGTCGGGAGACCCTGCGTAATGTCCGCAACGCCCGCGACGCCGCCGGAGTGAATCGTACGCATCGTAAGCTGCGTACCGGGCTCGCCGATGGACTGGGCGGCGATGATGCCGACCGCGGTACCGATGGCGACAGGACGGCGGGTGGAGAGGTCCCAGCCGTAGCACTTCTGGCACACGCCGTACTTGGAGCGGCAGGTGAGCAGTGCACGCAGCGCGACCTTCTTGAGGCCGGCGTCGACCATCTTCTTGAGGTCGTCGACGCAGGTGATGTACTCGTCCTTCTTGAACAGGACGGTGCCATCGGCAGCCACGACATCCTCGAGGAAGCAACGACCGACGAGGTCGGCGTTGATATCCTCGGTGCCCGGGATGATCAGGTTGTACGTGCAGCCCTCAGTGGTGCCACAGTCCTCTTCGCGCACGATGACGTCCTGTGCCACGTCGACGAGTCGACGGGTGAGGTAACCGGAGTCGGAGGTGTGCGAGGCGGTATCGACGAGGCCCTTACGAGCGCCGTAGGTGGAGATGAAGTACTCGAGCGGGAGCAGACCCTCGCGGAAGTTCGCCTTAATGGGAAGGTCGATCGTCTCGCCGGACATGTCCGCCATGAGGCCGCGCATGCCGCCGAGCTGACGCAGCTGCGCCTTGGAGCCACGGGCGCCGGAGTCGGCCATCATGTAGATGGGGTTCTCCTCATCGAACATCGCGAGCATCTTGGAAGCGACCTCGTCGGTAGCGGCGGT
>NZ_DAWDUX010000018.1:0-583 GCF_052346665.1 Collinsella sp. | reverse complement strand
TTGACGACCTCGATGTGGCGCTCGGTCTCGTTGAGGAAGCCCTCCTCGAAGTACGCGTTGATCTGGTCGACGTTGCTCTGGGCACGGTCGAGAACCTGCCACTTGTCGTCAGGGATCAGAGCATCCCACACCGAGATGGTGAGGCCGGAGGTGGTGGCGTAGTGGAAACCGGAGTACTTGATGGCGTCGAGGATCGGGGCGACCTCGGCCTCGGGGTAACGATCGCAGCAGTCGGAGACGAGCTTGGCGATGTCGCCCTTAACCATCTTGTAGTTAATGAACTCGTAGTCCGTGGGCAGGCACTGACGGTTGAAGATGATGCGGCCGATGGTGGTCTCGAAGCGAGCGGTCTTGGTGCCGGTCACGTCGTAGTCCACGACCTCGTTCTTGCCAATCTTGACGCGGAACAGCTTGGTGCCGTCCTCGAGCTCGACGTTGGCCTCGGCCTCGGAGACGCGGACCTGGACCTTGGCCTGCAGGTCGACGCCGGCCTCGGCGCGGCAGTCATAGGCGCGCAGGGCGTCGTCGAAGCTCGCGAACACGTGGCCCTCGCCCGGCATGCCGTCGCGGGCCTGCGTGAGGT